>WJIW01000264.1 GCA_014730065.1 Armatimonadia bacterium
CCCGGAACATCGTGACCGACACATTCAAGGTGGTCTTCAGCAAGTTCCCCGTGCTGGACCGGATCTACAGCGCGGTGGATCAGGTGGGGAATGTGATCCGCCAGCAGCCCGTGGCCGCTGGGAAGGGCGGACTGGCCAAGTTCGGGGATGTGGCCGTGGTGCGATTCAGCAACCTGCGCTTCATGGGAGTGCTGACTTCCCGCAAGGTCTACCGGTTCGGTGACCAGGACTACGTGCAGGTTCTGATGCCCTCCTCGCCCATGCCGGCCAGCGGATTCCTGTACCTGGCGCCGGTCGAGGACGTGTACCTGGCCGACCTGAACATCGAGGAGTTCACCAAGGTGGTTGTGTCCTTCG
Source organism: Armatimonadia bacterium (assembly GCA_014730065.1). Classification (GTDB taxonomy): domain Bacteria; phylum Armatimonadota; class Zipacnadia; order UBA1398; family UBA1398; genus UBA1398. The sequence goes on from WJIW01000264.1 coordinate 358, forward strand.
GCTCTCTAACCTCCCAGGTGTTCGAGCGCGAGGTGAAGATCCGGCCCGTGTCCGCCGGACACGACCCGGACACCCAGAGGAGTCAGCTAGTCACCGACGATGAGGAATAGCACCAGAGGATGGCGATCCGCCTTCCCGAACCACTCCTCGGGCCCGACCGGGCCTGAGAGGTGCCTTCCGTGTCCAGATACCATGTGATCGCTTGCGATGTTCTCGAGACCGAGCTCCTCCACTTCGGGGAGCGCTGCGATGCCGACCTGAGCTTCGAGTTCATGGAGCAAGGCCTTCACAACGAGCCCGACCGGCTGCGCGCGGAGGTCTCCGAGGCGGTCCTCCGGGCCCCCGATGAGGCCGAGGCCACGCTGCTGGGGTACGGGCTGTGCAGTAACGGCATCCAGGGCATCGCCGCCCACAAGCACCCCCTCGTGGTGCCCAGGGCCCACGACTGCGTGACTCTGTTCCTGGGATCCCGAGGCCGCTACCAGGAGTACTACGACCGCAACCCCGGCACGTATTGGTACACTCCGGGCTGGATCGCCACAGGCACCCAGCCCAGCGAGGAGCGCTATCGTCAGGCCCGGCAGGCCTATGTGGAGCAGTACGGCGAGGAGAACGCCGACTACCTCATGGAGATGACCGAGGGCGGCTGGACGAAGCACTACCAGAACGCCGCCTACGTGAACCTGGGTATCGGCGATCCCAAGGCCGACATCGAGTTCACCAAGGAGTGTGCCGACTTCTTCGGGTGGAGCTGCGACGTGATCCAGGGCGATCCCAGCTTGCTCCTCAAGTTCCTCGGCGGCGAATGGGACGAGGAGGACTTCCTGGTCGTCCAGCCGGGCGAGTCCATCATAGCCTCCCACGACGGCCGGGTGCTTGGGGTGGCGAAGTAGGGGGGCGATCCTTCAGCGAGCTCGGCTCGCCCTTGCCCTCACCGAGCCTGTCGCATGCAAGCGGCGGAGAGGGGCTTACGGCGAACCGAACCTAGCCGGTCGCCTCATCGGGGCTGCCTCGCCGCCGCTGCGTTGTGCGGATCACGAGCCAGCCGGCCAGCAGGGTAGGGCAGAGCACCCAGAGCGGCCCCGAGCCCACCAACAGAAAGACCGACCGCGCGGGCCGCAGCGTGGGCTCGACGAGGATGGCGCGGGATGCGTCGCGAGGCACGGCTACCTGCCACCGCCCATAGCAGTCGATGTGGCCCGAGTAGGCCGTCGACGCCGCCCGGACCACGTCCACCCGGCCTTCGATGGCGCGGAAGACCGATGCCCGGGCATGCTGCTGGGCCTCCATCTCACTGTTAAACCAGCCATCATTGGTGTGAACCACGAGCAGCTCGCCACCCGCCCGCAGCGACTTCCGGGTCTCACCGGGGAAGATGGACTCGAAACAGATCACGGGCGCCACGGCATGGCCGTTCACGTCGAACACGGAGATCTCGGTGCCCGGCGTGAGATCGTATGGGCGGATGGGGTAGTGGCGGTAGAGCCAGTCCAGCTCCTCCCGGAAGTAGAGGAACTCGCCGAAGGCGACGATGTGCCGCTTATGGTACTGGCCGCGCACCTCGCCGTCGGGAGAGATGTGGACCACGGAGTTGTACCTGGTGCCGTTCTCGTTGCGATGGCAGCCGGTGATGATATGGGCGTCGTACTGGGCCGCGAGCTTGGCCACGATGCCCCGGGCGAACTGGCTGGTCACGATGTCGTCGCTGACCCCCGATTCGGGGAAGAGGATCAGCTCGGGGTCCATGATCGGGGGCAGGCGCTCTCCCGTGTCGGGATCGGACCCTCGGGGCTCGCTGAGCAAGCCCCGGTAGGCGGCGACTTCGTGGTGCGTACCCGACATGGCAACCCGTCCGTAGTAGCCCTGGATCCGCTCGGCCGGTTGGCACACCGCGATCTTCATGGCCTGGCCGGGGAAGCTCTGGTTCAGGCGGAGAGCTCCGTAGCCAAGGTTGGCTCCCCATGCCAAGAGCACGGGCAGGCACGCGGCGAGGGCGGCTCGGCGATCCTTGCCGGGGCCCGCGAGCTGCCTGAGGCCCTCGGCCACCGCGGCGCTGGTCCAGGCTACCAGGAAGGTGACGAGGTGCACGCCGCCGAGGTCGGCGGATTGGATCGCCAGCGGATAGCGGTCCAGCGCCACTCCCAGGTTCGACATGGTCAGCGACAGCCCGCCCACATTGGCTCGGGCGAGATCGGCCAGGGTCCAGGCGGCGGCCCCGAGTAGCGGGATCAGCCAGGAAGGCGCCCCTTCCCGGCTCCAGCGGTACAGGGTGATCGCGCCGACGACGAAGAGACTCTGGAAGAGGGCCAGGGCGCCGACGGCCACCGAGCCCAGGATGTCCAGGTAGCTCAGGCTTCTCCAGAAGTACGGCAGGGCATAGGCCAAGGCGACCGCCGCGGCCGTTCGGGTCCGGGGGGTGGCGGACACCAGGAGCCACAGGCCGAGAGGCCCCACGAAGGCGAAGGAAGCCACATTGGTCGGCGCGTACGCTTGGGCGGTGAACAGGCCCATCAGCGCCGCCGAGGGCAGCATCCAGAGAAGCGGCCACTGGGGTCTGGTCTCCTGACCGCTTGCCATCGTCATCTCCCCAGCATGCCGCGGTCCGTGCCCACGACCATGCGGGGTTCAGAATGGTCCGGAAGCATGGGCAACACTCCGCGCCTCACCAGCGCCCTCAGGATTGGTTCGTGATCGGAGTAGCATCCCCTTTGCTCAAAGGAGCTCCCCGCGGGTAGCGCGCGGTACCCGCGGGGTGATTCTCCTACGGCAGCTCCACCTGTCCGGTTGGGTCGCCCGGAGTGAGCACCGTCACGGGGCCCAGATCAGCGAGGGAGGGTCCGTCCTCGGGCTCGGCCGTTAGTGCCTCAGCGGGGCCGGCGATGACCCAGCGCATCTCGGCAAGGGGCACCCGCTCCTCGAAGGTGGCCGAGACGTCCGCGGCGGTGGGCGCGGCCGTCTTGTCGTACCACTCCAGGTAGAAGCTCAGAGGCATATCGTCCATGAGCAGGCTGGCGTAGTCGCTGGCGATGGACGATGCGCTCTCGAAGAACCCCACCCAGGTGGAGAACAAGCCCTGCTTGGCCCTCGCCGTCTCCTCGGGCGTGGGCGGCTCGGCGGAGAGCGAGCTCAGCTCCTCCTCCATGATCTGGCAGGCCCGGGCCGCCGATGGCGCGTCCACCAGGGCGACGAGGAGCTGCTGGCCGGGGTAGCCCACGTTCGAGAACCCATATGCCTGGACGACGTAGGCCAAGCCCTCCTGTACCCGGATCCGCTGGGTCAGGCGGGAGCTGAATCCGCCGCCCAGGACCATGTTGCCCACGCGCATGGCGTAGAAGTCGGGGTCGTAGTCGGGGTCGTGGCGCGACATGCTTGGCTGGGCTCCATAGATGATGGCCTGAGCTGCGGGCACGTCGATGACGTAGACGCCCGGTGGCAGGGGATCCAGCTCCGCAGGGGGATCGGTAGGCTCGAAGCCCGTGTCCTCCCAGCCGTCGAGAAGGGGCTGGAGGATCTCGCCGGCCTCGCTCCTGTCCACATCGCCGCCCATATCGACGATGAGGGTAGCGGGCTGCAGCGCCTGCTCCAGGAACTGCCGGATGTCCTCGACGGTGATGGCCTCCACGCTGGACGCCGTGACCGTCCGCGAGGCGGGGTGCCCTCGGTAGAGGATCTGGTCCAGGTAAATCTGGGCCACCTGGCTGGGGGCATCGAATCGGTGCCGGAGTCCCTCCATGGTCTGGGCCTTGATCAGCGCGAGCCGGGACTCGTCGAGCCTGGGTTGCCGGATCATGTCCGTGACGAGCTCGACGCAGCGCTCCAGGTCCTCCGTCAAGCAGCTCGCCGATACCGTCAGTGCGCGATCGCCGGCCCCGGCGGTGACGTCGATGGCCAGCCGCTCCAGCTCCTCGGACAGCTCCTCGGGGGTCATGGCGTCGGTGCCGCCGGTCCGGAGAAGCTGCATGGCGATGGCCGCCAGGCCCTCCTTGCCCTCGGGATCATCGAAGCTGCCGGCCCGGAAGCGCAGGCCCAGGGTGACGACGGGGACGGAGTGGTCCTCGACGACGAAGCACGGGATGCCGCCCGGCAGCTCGATCCGGGCATCGCCTGGGCTCGGTGGCTGGAACTCCAACTCGGGGAAGACGAGGTCGCTGGGGGATTCGGGGATGGCGTCCTGGGCGACGGCCAGCGGTCCGGCCACCAGTGTCATCAGCAGGACGAGTATGGAAAATCTCAAGGTCATTCCTCCGCCTCCTCATCCTCGACGCCCTCGGCAACGAGCCATCCCACGGCGCGGTTATCGCGGTCGAAGTACTTGTCCGCGACCTCCATGACATCGTCGGCGGTGACGGCGGCGATCTCGTCTACGGTGTCGAGCAGGCCCCGCCAGTCGCCCGTCTGGACCCAGTAGTAGCCCATCATCAGGGCCAGGAAGTCGTTGGCCCGTACGGCGCGCATCAGGTCGGCCCGTGCCTGCTTCTTGACCTTCTCCAGCTCGGAATCGCTGACGGGTTCGGTGGCGAGGCGCTCCAGCTCGTCGGTCAGCGCCGCCTCGACCTGGGCATGCCCCCCGGGCTCGGCGGGCACGGCGGACAGATCGAAGCTCCCGCTGACTTTGCGGGTGTACGACGAGGCGTCGACAGCTAGAGCGATCTGCTCTTCGAGCACCAGGCGCTTGTAGAGCCGGCCCGACTCCCCGCTGAGGATGCCCGCGATGACATCGAGAACGGCGTCATCCTCCGAGCCGAAGGTGGTCGTGATGTAGCGGATGTCGACCTGGGGCTGAGCCTGGGCCTCGACCCTCACTCGCCGCTCGCCCACGTTGTGGCGCTCCCGGGTGCGGTTGGGGTCGGGCTCGTCACTGGCGGGGATTCGGCCGAAGTACGTCTCGGCCATCTCGAAGACCTCGTCTGCGTCCACATCGCCGACCAGAACCAGGGCCATGTTGTTGGGGACGTAGTAGTCCCCGAAGAAGGCATAGGCCTCAGGGCGGGTGAGCATCCCGATGTCCTTCATGGTCCCGACGATCTCCTGGCCATAGGTGGACTCGGGGAAGGTGACCATATCGAGCAGCTCATGGTACGGGCCCGTGGGCTCGTCCTCCAGTACCTGCTTCCGTTCCTCGCCGATGACCTGGCGCTCGGAGTAGAACTCCCGGAACACGGGCCCGGCGAAGCGGTCCGACTCCAGCCACATCCATAGCTCCACCTTATTGGCCGGCACGGTGACGGTGTACATGGTGTAGTCGTAGCTGGTGCCCGCGTTGAGACCCGACGCGCCGGCCTCGGAGTAGAGCCGGTCCAGGTGGGAGGGGATGACGTGGTCTCGCTGCTGATCCTCCAGGGCCATAAGCTCGGCACGCAGCTCGGCGACGCGCTCCATGTCGGCAGCATCGCCCCGGTCCAGCTCGGCGTTGATCTGCTCGGCGAGCTCGTCCTGACGCTCCATGAGACCGGTCTCGGCGTCGTAATCGCTGGTTCCGATCTTGGGGGTGCCCTTGAACATCAGATGCTCGTGGAAGTGGGCGATGCCCGTGGCGCCCAGGTCCTCGTTGGCGGCGCCGGCATCGACCCACAGGTGGCAGGCCACCAAGGGCACGTGGTCGCGCTCGACCACCATGACCTCCATGCCATTGCTTAGGGTCGTCTCCTTGACGTCCAATGTCCAGGCCCAGGTCGGTGTGACGAGCAGCGGCAGGACCAGGGCGGCGAGCCACGCGCCACCGGGGCGCAGGGGAGCTCTTCGCATTGAGAAGGTGCCTCCTTAAGGCGTGCCTCGGAAGGTGTACCGTCGATAGAACCAGCATAGCGCAACACGGGTTCGCCGTGTAGGCGGCCGCGCTGCCACAGCTCAGCGTCGAGTAGTATACTGCCTCGCGGACCAATCCGGCGGGCCGGGCCCGCGTGAGGACGGTGGGGCGTGATCGAAGAGAAGGATGCCTTCATCATCGACATGGACGGCGTCATCTACCACGGGAGCCGGCTGCTGGAGGGCGCCAAGGAGTTCGTGGAGTGGCTCCGGCGCACGGGGAAGAAGTTCCTATTCCTTACCAACTCCAGCCAGCGCTCGCCCCGCGAGCTGAGCCAGAAGCTCGCCCGGCTGGGCATCGAGGTCGATGAGGACCACTTCTACACCAGTGCCCTGGCAACCGCCGACTTCCTCAAGAGCCAGAGCCCCCAAGGAAGCTGCTTCGTCATCGGCGACACGGGCCTGACGAACGCCCTGTACGACGCCGGCCTGACCATGAACGAGGTCAACCCCGACTACGTGGTAGTCGGCGAGAGCCACAACTACACGTACGCCCGGATCCAGGAAGCCGTCCACCTGGTCCTCAAGGGCGCCAAGCTCATCGGCACCAACCCCGACGTCACGGGCCCGAGCGAGGAGGGTATCGTGCCCGCCACGGGTGCGCTCATGGCGCCCATCAAGCTGGCCACCGGCCGGGAGCCGTACTTCGTGGGCAAGCCCAACCCCCTCATGATGCGGCACGCCATGCGCACCCTGGGCGCGGACCATGAGGAGACGGCCATTGTGGGCGACCGCATGGACACGGACATCGTGGCCGGCACCGAGGCGGAGATCGAGACCATCTTGGTATTGAGCGGCGTGACCGATGAGACGGAGCTGAGGCGGTACGCCTACCAGCCCGACCATGTGCTCCAATCCGTCGGCGATATCGTTCGGCTGGCCGAGGATGAGAACGGCGACTAGCGGCCGGCGGCCCGGCCTAGATCTCCAGAATCTCCAGATCGTCGTCCCAGCCCACGGAGCGGAGGGCGCGGTAGGCCGACTGGCCGTCGAGGTGGTAGTCGCCGTAGATCTCCGATTCCAGGCGCGCGAGGAGTGACTCCAGGTCCGCTCGGGCTGCCGGGTTCTCCAGCCGGAAGCGGCGCAGTGCCAGAACGTGGCAGCAGAAGGAGATCCGCAGGTGGAGGGGCTCCGATCCCCGCACCACCGCGTCGGTGAAGCTCAGTAGATCCTCGGTATCCTGAGCTGTGGCGAAGTCGGCGACCACGTTGGGCCCCGAGCTGGGCCAGATGCGCCCCAGGAGCAGCGGCGCGGGCTCGTGGCCCGCGGGCTGTCCCGCCGCCGCGAGGGCCTGGGGCAGCGAGTCCCAGATGCGCCGGGCCAGGCTGCGCCAGTGCTCGATCCGGAGCCTGAGGGTGGGCTGGAGGGCATGGGGCTGGCCCGACACATCGCGGACGAGGCGGTATTCCAGCCGGGGATCCGTCGGGGTGAGCGCAGCGGCCGCCGCCGTCGCGCCCGCCAGCGAGTCGGCCTCACCGGCCCCCATGGCATGGGAGGGGTTGTTCAGGCACAGGCCGTAGCGCGCGTCGTCCTCGGAGGCCAGGGCGACGGGCAGCCATGTGCCGGGCGCCATCCGGCCACGCACCGCGGCGGCGTGGAGGGTGTTCATCTCCCGCACCACGTCCTCCAGGGCGATCTCCGTCAGCAGATCTGACAGACCGCCCCGGATCTCGATAATGTCCGCCCTCACGCTTCCCATGCCCCTTTGGTTGGCGCGAAGGCCCTCGGATTCCTCGCCCCATGCCGCCAGGAATGCTCGGCGGCGGGGTGGAACTCCCGCTCCAGTGCCAGGCAAGGGGAGACCAGAGATGACGCAGCGCGAGCGCGCGATCGCCGCTCTCACCCATGAGCAGCCCGACAGGGTCCCTTACCAGATCGGCTTCACCCAGAAGGCGCTTCAGGCCACCATCGAGTACTACGGTGGCGATGGGTTCCTGCAGCAGATCGACAACTGCATCCACGATGTTATCGAGAACCCCGGGCCCCTCCAGCGGGAGATCAGCGAGGACGTCTGGCAGGACGAGTTCGGCGTGCAGTGGGACCGAAGCGTGGATCGTGACATCGGGAACGTGTGCAACCGGGTGCTCAGTGAGCCCGATCTGGATCTCCTGGACCTCCCCGATCCCCGTGCCGATGCCAAATGGGAGGGCTTCGCCGATCGGTGTGTCGCCGGCTCGCGTCGCCTGGTCCAGTTCCATCACGGCTTCTCGCTCTTCGAGCGCGCTTGGACGCTGCGGGGCATGGAGGACCTGATGGTCGACATGGTCGAACGGCCGTCCTTCGTGGAGGCCCTGCTGGACACCATCTGCGACTACAACGTAGCCCTGGTCGAGCGCGCCATCTCCGAGTACGACGTGGATTCGGTGCACTTCGGCGACGATTGGGGCAGCCAGCGCGGTCCTCTCATCAGCCCGGCCATGTGGCGCCGGTTCCTGGCTCCCCGGCTCGCGCGTCAGTACGGCGCCGCCAAAGCCCTCGGCAAGCTCGTCACGATCCACTCCTGCGGCCGGGTGCAGGAGTTCTTCCCCGATCTGATCGACATGGGCCTGGACTGCTTCAACCCCTTCCAGCCCGAGGTCATGGATGTGTATGAGATGAAGGCGACCTACGGGGGCAAGCTGGCCTTCTGGGGAGGGATCAGCACCCAGGAGCTGCTGCCCCATGGCACGCCCGATGAGGTGCGCGACCAGGTGCTCCGGCTGAAGCGGGAGATCGGCGACGGCGGTGGGTACATCCTCGCCCCCGCCCACGCCATTCCGGGCGACGCCCGGCCCGAGAACATCCTGGCGATGATCGAGGTGGCCAACGAGGAATGAAGGGCTCGCTAGTCCGCTAGCTCCCTGCCCATGTGGTATCTCTCGACCGCGTATCCCATACCCTCGTACAGGGCGATGGCGGCCTGGTTGGCCGCGGTTACCTGGAGGGTGACCTTGGTGGCGCCCTGCTGGCTGCCCCACGCCTCGGCCCGCTCCATAAGCAGTCGCCCGATGCCCCGGCGCCGCATCTCGGCGGTCACGCACACGTCCTTCACCAGAGCCTGCTCCTGATGTGCGTCGAACTCCATGTACAGGAGGGACACCCAGAGGAAGCCTACGACCTTCTCGGCGATCTCGGCCACAAAGAGGCCCTCATGGTGGGCCCGGTCGGCCATCCGCAGCAGCTTCTCGAATTCCCGCAGGAACCTCGGCCCGTACCGGAAGCCAGGGAAGTTGGTGCGGTACGTCTCCTCCTGGAGGCCCAAGACCGCATCCAGGTCGTGGCGCAGGCGCATAGGACGGACTGTGACTCCGTCAAGGGCAGGCACGGCGGATCCCCTCGGGTGGATCAAGATGTGCGACTGACAATGTAGTCGATCAGCTCTCGGCTACGCTCGAGCCAAGGACTGGGCGGCAGGGGCTCCAGGGCCTTCGTGGCCTCGTCGGCCAGATCCCGGGCCATCTGCCGGGCCGTGTCGAGGCCGTACAGGCTGACGTAGGTGTTCTTGTCCTTCTCACTGTCGGCCCCCGTGGGCTTGCCCAGTACCTTGGCATCACCGATCACATCCAGGATGTCGTCCACCACCTGGAAGCACAGGCCCAAGGCTCGGGCGCTGTGGGCCACCGTCTCGGTGAGGTCTGGGGGAGCTTGGGCCACAGCGGCGCCGACCCGGGCGCAGGCCTCCATTAGGGCGGCCGTCTTCAGTTCGTGGATCCGCCGGAGCTCGTCGCCACTGATCTCTCGGGACTCGGCATCCAGGTCCAGCACCTGGCCCGCCACGATGCCCGAGGTGCAGACTCCGCGGGCGATCGTCGCGCAGATCTTGGCCGCCACCTGGGGAGGATAGAGCCCGTCCTCGGCGCCGCGCCCGATGACCTCGAAGGGGTAGACGAGTAGCCAGTCACCGGCGAGGACCGCCGTCGACTCGCCGAACTTCATATGGCACGATGGCTTGCCTCGCCGCGTATCGGAATCGTCCATGCATGGCAGGTCGTCGTGAATCAGTGAGGAGACGTGGATCATCTCGATGGCGGCCGCGCCCGGGAGACAGGCGTCCACATCGCCGCCGAGGGCTCCGCACGCCACCACGGTCATGATGGGCCTCACCCGCTTGCCGCCGGCGAACACGGTATACCGAATGGCCTCATGGAGCTCGACGGGCGGATGGCCAGCCGGCGGCAGAACATCCTCCAGGTAGGCGTCCACCCTGCGTCTCTCGGTCTCCATGAAGGCGGCGAAGTCCATCAGCTCGGGGTGTCCTCGCCCTCGATGGGCTCCACACCGATGCCGCGCTCGCGCAGATAGGCGATGGCTCCCTCGATCTGGTCGTCCTCGCCCTCGAGGTCCAGCGCCATCCATCCGGCGCCATCGGAGATGTTGGCCCGGCGGATGTTGGTTACCACCTTGTACTCGTGACCTATGGCCCAGACCACGGGCGCGGTGACCTGCTCCTCGGGGAAGGTGAGATGAACTCTGCGTACGGGGATGTCGGTCGCCTCCCTCCGGCGCCCGCTTGTGTGCGCTAGGTCCGGGGCGCCCGAGTCCTCTGGGGTTTCCCACCGGCGCCGCCGCGATCCTTCCGCCGAGGAGGGGCTAGTCCTCGACGCCGAATGCCTTCAATGCCGTTACCAGGTCCTCGGCGGCGATGGGCTTGGTTAGGACCATGTCGATCCCCGCGTCGCTGGCTGCCGCCGAATCTACCTCGCGAACCCAGCCGGTGAGCAGGATGATGGGCGCCTCGACGCCCGTAGCCCGCAGACGCCTGGCCAGCTCGAAGGCGCTCAGGTCGGGGACGCCCAGATCGGTCAGGACGAGGCCCAGGGCGTGCTCCTCCGCCGCCTCCTGGGCCTGTCGCCCGCCCCGGGCGCCGATCACGTCGAAGCCCATGGCCTCCAGCAGATCGCAGAGGGCCGTGCGCACATCGTCCTCGTCCTCGACCACGAGAACGGGGCCGTCCCCCGCTTTGCGCACCGAGTGGGGCATGGCCTGGGCGCTGAGGCTCGCGCCCGGCAGCCGCAGGTGGAAGGTGGTGCCTTTCCCCTCGTCGGTCTGCACATCGATGGAGCCGCCATGCTGGACCACGGCCGAGTGAACATGGCTGAGAGACAATCCCGCTCGGTCGGGTCCCTTGGTCGTATAAAAGGGGTTGAACACCTTGCTGGCAACCGAGGCCGACATGCCCACGCCCGTGTCCTCGATCTCGAGGGTGGCCCATCCGCCGTCTTCGCGGCTGCGGATGGTCAGGGTGCCGCCTTCAGGCATTGCCTCCACGGCGTTCGCCACCAGGGCCTCCACGCCGGCCTGCAAGTCGTCCTTGGGCATCATGACCACCGATGAGCAGGCCAGATCGGTGTGCACGCGGATGGGATCACCGCGAACGGCGCTGCACGCCTCGATGAAGCCCTGCATCGCCGCGAGGGCCCCCAGGACCACGTCGTCCAGCTTGTCCCTGGGCACGGGGTTGATGGGCATTCGGGAGGCGTAGCTGTTGAACCGTACCAGGAAATCGGTGCAGCTCTTACACGCCTGGGAGATCTCGTCGGCGCAGGTGGCCACGGTGTCGCCCGCCTCGGTTCGTGCCAGCAGATCGGCCCTGGCCATGATCACCGCCAGGCGGTTGTTGTAGTGGTGTCCGAGACCACGAGCCAGGGCCACGTAGGCGCGATTCCGCTCCGTCTGCTCGAGCTTGGCCTGAACCTCGACCCGGGTTCGGTCGCGCTCCCTAGCGGCCTCCAGCTCCCGGACGATGCTCGAGTGGCCTCCCACCAGCAGACGGGCGGCCAAACTGGGGGTGGTGTCCTCGAAGGGGACCCCGTGGAGCAGAGAGGCGAGGGACTGGCGGCCTTCATGCGGAACATCCTCCTCGGCCGCGTCGAGTAGATGCCGTGCGGCGGACTCCAGCGCCGCGGCCGAAAGGCTGAGGGTTACTTGATAGTGGGCCGCTCCATTGGGCGTCGCGTCGTGCACGGGCTCGGCCAGGAAGGCGATGGCCGCACCGGGGCCAGCCAGCAGCCGTGCCGCGTACTCGGACTTGGCTCGGCTCTCGCGGGAGCCACGGACCTCCAGCTCACCCAGAGTCACCAGATGAGAGCCGGAGCCGAGATCCCCGGCGACCTCGACGATCCCATCGGCCAGACTCGCCGCCACGGCGCGGGTGCATGTGATGGGCTGCACCCCACTGGCTTCGGTCATCAACGTGGAAAGACTGTGCATTCGAGGGGCCACGGGCGCCCGGCGCCGGGCCGCCCTCCCTTCGCACGGAACGGACAAGAGCCATGGGTTGGGAGGTTCGCCGTCCCCCGGGGGTCTCCTGCACCCATGCCGGGCCGGCGGACCGATCAGCCTTGCCACAGTGCATCAGAAGACGGGAACAGGGGGCACGCTTATGTCGCTTTTCATCCCTGCCGATGACGGCAAGGGCAATGTGAGGGCCATCGCCTCACCGAAGACCCACGAGGTGCAGCACCTCTCTCTGGACATCGCCCGGCTCGCGCTGGGGCAGAGCCACGCCGGGGGCACCGAGGGCCGCGAGCTGTGCATCGTAATCCTGGGTGGCCAGCTCGACGTGACCGCAGGAGACGAGACCTTCGAGGGCATCGGCCAGAGGGCCAATGTGTTCGGAGGCGCCGCGACGGCGGTCTACGTACCGCCGGGCACGAGCTACCAGATCCGAGGCAGCGGGGAAGTCGGCGCCGAGGCCGCTCTGTGCTACGCCGCTTCCGAGGACGGAGCCGACGTGACCCTCATCGAGCCCGCCGATGTGGTCGCCCGGGACGTGGGGGCCGGCAACTGGCGCCGCAGCGTCCAGGACGTGCTGGCCAAGGTCCCGGCGCGGACACTGCTCCTCGGCGAGACGTACAACGCCCCGGGCAACTGGTCCAGCTACCCGCCCCACAAGCATGACGAGGACAAGCCGGGTCAAGAGGTGATCCTGGAGGAGATCTACCACTTCCGGGCCAACCCGCCGGGCGGGTTCGGCGTGCAGTGCCTGTACACCGAGGACCAGTCTCTGAACGAGGCCATGCTCGTCCGCGACGGGGACACGGTGATCATCCCCCGGGGCTACCATCCCGTGGCCGCCGCGCCGGGGTACGAGATCTACTACCTCTGGTTCCTGGCGGGCCCCCGGCGGACGATGCGCCCCTTCGACGACCCCGCCCACGCATGGGTCAAGGCCACGGAGGCCATGCTGAAGTGAGGGGCGGCGCCGAAGCAGGGACGCGAGGCGAGTGCGACTAACCATATGAGCCGGAGCCCGCTGGGCCGCGTGGCCCCGGGCCGCAAGATCCTGGGAGGGATACGTTTCCAATGAGCACCCTACTGGACAAGATGCACGTGGGCCTCGTCCACCCCATGGCCTTCCCCGACACCATCAAGGGCGAGGGCCCGGTACTCGAGACCATCGAGACCATCGCCACCGACACCTTCTTCGGCGCCATCGAGATTCGCCCGACCATCTCGGACGACATGCGGGCCAAGGTGGCCAGCGTGGTCTCCCAGACGGGGATCGTTGCCATCATCTCGGGGCAGCCACCGCTCCTCATCGACAAGCTCGACATCAACGCCCTGGACGAGTCAGCCCGCACCAAGGCCGTCGAGTGCGTGAAGGCCTCGGTGGACGAGGCGGCGGCCGTCGGCGCGCCGTACGCGGCGATCCTCACCGGCCCAGACCCGGGTGAGGCCGACCGAGAGAAGGCCGTCGATCAGCTGGTGAAGTCTCTCGGCGAGGCCTGTGCCTATGCCAAGCAGGTGTCCACCACCGAGACGCCCATCCATATCTCCCTGGAGGCCTTCGACCGGGACGTCGACAAGAAGTGCCTCGTGGGCCCCACGCCCCTGGCCGTGAAAGTCATGGAGCGAGTGAAGTCCGAGGGCCATGAGAATGTGGGCCTGCTCATCGATCTCTCCCACCTGCCGCTTCTGCAGGAGAGCGCCCGGCAGTGCCTGACGGCCGCGGCGCCGCACCTGATCCACATCCACGCCGGCAACGCCTTCGTGAGGGATCGCGAGGACCCGGCCTACGGCGACCAGCATCCCCGGTTCGGCTACCCCGGCAGCATGAACGATGTGGACGACCTCACCGAGTTCATCCGGGTCCTGGTGGACGTGGGCTACTTCAAGAAGCAGCTCCCCACGGGTAAGCCGGTATTCACCTTCGAGGTCAAGCCCGTGCCGGGCGAGTCGAGCGAGCTGATCATCGCGGGCACCAAGCGCATCCTGCGCGAGGCCCTCGACCGGGTTGGCTAGGCCTGCTTCGCTGCCCGCATACGGATAGAGGAGATGTTCATGAAAGTCGGCATGCTAACCGCCCCCTTCGGCCGAGAGCCACTGGAGAATGCGGTGAAGTTCGCGGCCGAGGCCGGATTCGACACCCTGGAGATCGCCACCGGCCCCGGCAGCCAGCACTGCGACCTGACGACAGGCGATGCCAGCAAGGCGAAGGAAGTGAGCGATCTGGTCGGCGGCGCTGGCCTGGAGATCTCCGGCCTGGCCTGCTATACCAACGTCTTCGCCGAAGGGCCCTCGCTCAACGACGGTATCGTCAGCGCCATCAAGGGCGCCGTGGATTCGGCGGCGGCCATCGGGCTGGAGGTGGTCTGCTGCCTGGCGGGCGTCCCCACCTCGGGTACTCCCAAGGAGACCATGATCAAGGAGTGGGCGCCCAAGGCCTGGCTGCCCATCGCCGACCACGCCCAGAGCAAGGGCGTGAAGATCGCCTTCGAGAACTGGTTCGCGACCTTGCTCCAGAGCACGCAGGAGTTCATCTGGTTCTTCGAGGCGTGTGACCACCCGGCCCTGGGGCTGAACTACGATCCGTCCCACCTCGTCCACCAGGGCTGCGACCTCCACGAGCCCGTGGAGCTGTTCGCCGACCGCATCTTCCACACCCACGCCAAGGACACGGATGTCAATGAGCGTGTACTCCGGCGCATCGGGAACCAGAATCGCGGTTGGTGGAGATACTGCATCCCCGGCTATGGAATGATAGACTGGGGACAATATGTAGCCACCCTGAGGGAGAACGGGGTCGACAACGTGCTCTCCATCGAGCACGAGGATCGGGCCTTGGGCCGCGAGGAGGGCTTCCTCAGGGGGCTCGCATATCTCCGGCAGTTCGCCTGACTATAGAGCAAGCCAGACCAGTGGCCGGCATGAGGGGCGGGCCTACGGGCTCGCCCCTCTTCTGAGCCTGCCGCACAAGCGGGGAGTGTCTAGGGAATGCGTGTGCTAGTCGTCAACTGCGGTAGCTCCAGCCTGAAGTACCAGTTGTTCGAGACCGAGTCCGAGGAGACCCTGGCAGCGGGCCTCATCGAGCGCATCGGCCAAGACGGCGCCGACGCGATCGTCCATCACCTGCCCGCCGGCCGGGATGAGGTCAAGTTCGAGCAGCCCATCGCCGACCACAACCTGGCCGCCATGGAGATGACGCGGATCTTGTGCGAGGGCGAGGGAAAGGTGCTCGACAGCTTGGACGAGATCGCTGCCGTGGGGCATCGAGTGGTGCACGGCGGCGAGGACTTCGCCTCATCGGTCCTCATCGACGACGCCGTGATCCAGTGCATCGAGCGCAACGCCGCCCTGGCGCCCCTGCACAACCCACCGAACCTGGCGGGGATCCGTGCCTGCATGAAGGCCATGCCCGGCAAGCCCAATGTGGCCGTGTTCGACACCGCATTCCACCAGACCATGCCGCGCAAGGCCTACCTGTACGCCATCCCGCGCGCCTACTACGACGAGCTGGGTATCCGCCGGTACGGCTTCCACGGCACGAGCCACTTCTATGTGGACGGCCGGGCCCGGGTCATGCTGAAGGAGATGGGCCGCGACGGCGACTCGGCCCGCATCGTCACCTGCCACCTGGGCAACGGATGCTCCATGGCCGCCGTCAAGGCCGGAAGCTGCGTGGACACCACCATGGGCCTGACACCTCTCGAGGGCTGCGTCATGGGCACCCGCTCGGGCGACATAGACCCCGCCATCATCCCGTTCCTCGGTGCCACCCAGAACCTCAGCTTCAAGGAGATCGACACCATCCTCAATAAGAAGAGCGGCCTCCTCGGCCTGAGTGGCATCTCCAACGACATGCGGGACGTTCAGACGGCCGCTGCCGAGGGCAACACTGACGCCGCCGAGGCGTTTGAGGTATTCTGTTACCGAGTGCGCAAGTACATCGGAGCATACGCGGCGGCGATGGGTGGGCTGGACGCCGTGGTGTTCACGGCCGGCATCGGCGAGAATGATGCCAAAGTCCGGCATCGGATCCTGGAGAACATGGAGTTCCTGGGAATCCACATCGACCCCGATGCCAGCGACGAGAGCCGTGACGACCGCGTCCTCACCACCCCTGAGTCGTCTTGCGTGGCTCTGGTGATCGGCACGAAGGAGGAACTGGTCATCGCCCGCCAGACCGAGGCGGTCTGTGGCGTTGCGTGACCGGACTAGATGCCTGAGGCAGCGAACGACCTGGATCTGCTGATCGGGGTATTGCCAACCCATATCCGAGAGCGCCTGGAGGAGCGCGGGCCGGACGAGCCCGAGCTCTTCGAGGTGGTGCTGGACCTGGGCCGGACCCCCGAGGTGCGCTTCCGAGGGTCCACGGGCCTGCACGAGCTATGCCAGCAACCCGTCTCGGAGCAGGACCTTCAGCATATCGTCGCCCGGATCGGTGAGTTCGGCGATGACAACCGGGCCGGCATCGAGCGCACACTCCATCGCATCTCGGCGATCCGCAACCGCACGGGCAAGGTGGTCGGCGTCACGTGCCGCGTGGGGCGGGCCATCTACGGCACCATCGACATCCTGCGCGACATCGTCGAGGACACCAAGGGCATCCTCCTCATGGGGCGGCCGGGCATCGGGAAGACCACCATGCTCAGGGAGATGGCCCGGGTTTCGGCGACCGAGCTGGGCCGCCGGGTGGTGGTCGTCGATACCTCCAATGAGATCGGCGGCGATGGAGACATCCCGCACCCCGCCATCGGGCGCGCCCGCCGCATGCAAGTGCCCCACGTGGCCGAGCAGCACGCCATCATGATCGAGGCCGTGGAGAACCACATGCCCGAGGTCATCGTCATCGACGAGATCGGCACCGAGGCCGAGGCTCTGGCGGCACGCACCATCGCCGAGCGAGGCGTTCAGCTCATAGGGACGGCCCACGGCACCACCCTGGAGAACCTGCTGATGAACCCCACTCTGGCGGACCTGGTCGGCGGGATTCAGGCGGTCACCCTGGGCGATGACGAGGCGCGCCGCCGGGGCACCCAGAAGACTGTTCTGGAGCGGAAGGCGCCCCCCACCTTCGATGTCGTCGTCGAGATCCTGGAGATGGACAAACTGGCCGTCCATCATGATGTGGCCGAGTCGGTGGACGTGCTTCTTCGGGGAATGGAGCCGTCTCGAGAGATCCGGGTACGGCGCGACGACGGACAGGTGGAGAAGCGACAAGAGGAGCCCGACGAGCGCACCCAGCGATCGGAAGTGCCCCTCCAGTTCACCCAGCAGGCCATCCCCACCGTCAAGGAGGAGGACAGGGTCCACCGGATCTTCCCCTATGGCATCAGCCGCGACCGAGTCCAGCGGGCCATCGAGGAGCTGCACCTGCCCGCACTCATCACCAAGGACCCGAAGGAAGCGGATATGGTCATCACCCTGAGGGCCCACCAGCGGCGGTTCAGCAACAAGCACCGGGCCAGCACCGACGCGCCCGTGTTCTACGTCCGGAGCAACACCTACTCCCAGGTCTACGGCTGCCTGCGCAACGCCTTCAGCCGGGAGACCAAGTCGGGCGAGGAGGAGGCCTTGGCCGAGGCCAAGAGCGCCTCACTCCGGGTGCTCGCCAACGGCGAGGCCATGGAGCTGCGACCCCAGGGCCGGCACATCCGCAAAATGCAGCACGAGCTGGCCGACGAGCATCGGCTGGTATCGCGCAGCGTTGGCCGCGACCCCTTTCGGCGGGTGGTCATCGAACGGCCGTAGAGCGGCCCGACCACTGCTTCGGTTGGGCGCCGGGGCCCAGCCGAGGCGTCCGGGTGGTGGGGGGCGTCCCCGCCCGACGCGCTCCTAGTCCTCTCCCCTCGGACGCCACTCGAATGCCGCCAGTGCCTCCACCGTGGCCAGCACGACTGGCTCGGGATCATCGCCCTTCGCCAGCGGCACAGCGACCAGCTCCATCTCCGCCCCGCCGGGCTCCCCCTTGGTGGCGGCGATCCAGCCGCCCCGCGGCGCCCAGCGTGGCTGTGGGTCGCGCCCGACGGGCCCCTCGAGCAGCTTGCGCTCCTCGCCCGACTGGACGTTCACGATCCACAGATCGTACAGAGGCGACGGCGCCTCGTCGCCCTCCACGGTCTCGGTGTCCTCGGCCTCCTCACCGGCTGTTGGCATGGGCCGGAGGAAGGCGATCCATGCCCCGTCGGGCGACCAGGCCGGCGCCACATCCCCGGCCTCGCCGGTGGTCAGGGCGTTCCCACGGCTATCGCCGGCCGTGGTCGAGATGAACAGGTCATGGCCATCGGCGACTCGGTCCAGCCCCGAGTAGACAGCCCGCTGGCCATCGGGCGACCAGTCACCGACCGAGCAATCGGTGGTGCCCAGGCTAACGACACTCGACCTCTCGCCATCGGCTCGAAGGGTGCGGATCTGGCCGTCGGCCTCATACAGCAGCCATGCCCCATCGGGGGACCACACGGGATCGGATCCCACGCGGAACAGGGGATCCTCGGGGGATAGGCGTGCAGGCTCCTCCTCGGCCTCGGGGTCATCACTGGGCTCGGGCTCCTCCGATGGTGAGGTCTGGGGCATGGCCATGAGGTGCACCGTAGTGCCCACCTCGGGGTCGGCCATCACGAAGGCCAGAGCCTCGCCCGAGGGCGAGCACCGCGGATCCCTGGCGCCCATGCCCGCTTCGGGCAGAGGAGTCGGCGTGCCATCGGCGATAGCTACCCACTCCAGCATGGGCGGGTAGGTGGCGCGAGCGATGATCACCGCGCTCCCATCGGCCGACCAGCCGAAGCCCTGTACGGTGCCGTCGGCAGCCAGGTCGCGCGCCTCGCCGGACGCGGCGTCCACGACACACAGGTTGCCCATGGATACGTACCCAATCTCGCCCTCCAGCTCGGGCGCCTGGTCCGCCGGCTCATCCGGTGTGCCCGCGGGAGAGGCGGCTGTAGAGGAGGGCCCGCCGGGGGGCGTGGGCTGGGTCTCGTCCTCTCCGCACGCGGAGCACCAGAGGGCGATAACGAGGGCGACCGCGCATACCGTCGCGAGCCGCAGGGGGGTCTTCATCGTGGGTGACACTTCCCTTCGATATGGAGCCATCATAGCCTGGGAGAGCCCCGGTGGCGAGGCACCCCCGGCACCCATATTCGGTGCCACAACGGCGGCGCGGCATTACCCCGCAGTGGGCAATTGGTGGAGGCCCTACGGCTGGTGAGCCGGAATATGTTCACTAACCGCGCGGCACTCATCTTCGTGGCGCCGTGCGGTCCCACAACGCTACACACCACATGGGAGGGCACCAACCTTGGCACCGAATGACAACTCCAGCATCACCCGCAGGTCGTTTATCCAGAAAGCAGGCGTGGCCGCAGCGGCCGTGGGCGCGCTCGGAAGCTACTCCGGGGCATGGGCCCAGGGCAATGAGACCTTGCGCGCTGGACTTATCGGCTGCGGAGGCCGAGGGACGGGCGCGGCCCACAACTTCCTGGACTCCTCCGACGACGTGGAAGTCATCGCCCTGGCCGACCTCTTCGAGGACAAGGCCCAGGGCACCCGCAACAACCTGAAGGAGAACAAGGACGTCGAGATCTCCGACGACATGATCTTCAGCGGCTTCGACTGCTACGAGAAGATCCTGGCCACGGACATCGACATCATCCTCACCGCCAGCACCCCTCACTTCCGGCCGCGGGAGTTCGCCGCCGCCGTCGCCGCCGGCAAGCATGTCTTCATGGAGAAGCCCCTGGCCGTGGACCCCGTGGGCGCCCGGAGCATCATGGCGAGCGCCGAGCTGGCCGACCAGAAGGGCCTGAGCGTGGCCGTCGGCACCCAGCGGCGGCACCAGCAGTCCTACCTGGAGTGCATCCAGCGCGTTCGGGACGGGGCCATCGGCGACATCGTGGCCGCCCGCGCCTACTGGAACGGCGGGCCCCTGGGCGGATGGGACCGGACCGATTCCCCCACCAGCGTGGAGGAGCAGATCCGCAACCGCTGGGTACACTTCACCTGGCTCGGCGGCGATCATATCGTGGAGCAGCACGTCCACAACATCGACGTGGTCAACTGGTTCATGGGCACCCACCCCGTGTCGGCCGTGGGTATGGGCTACCGGGCCCGGAAGACGTATGGCGATGGCTACGACTTCTTCAGCGTGGACTTCGTCTACGACAACGGCGTCCATATGGAGAGCAAGTGCCGTCAGCAGCCCGACACCGCCAGCAACGTGTCCGAGTGGGTCGTGGGCACCAACGGGACCGCCAACTGCTGGGGTGAGCTGAAGTCCCACAGCGGCGACACCATCTGGCGCTTCCGCGGCGACCAGACCAACCCGTACGTCCAGGAGCACACCGACCTGGTGGACAGCATCCGGAACGGCGAGCCCTTCAACGATGCCCACGGGGTGGCCGCATCGGTCATGACCGCCATCATGGGGCGGGAATCGGCCTACACGGGCCAGGAGATCACCTGGGACCAGATGATGGAGTCCACCTTCGAGATGGGCCCGGGTGAGTACCACCTGCCCATGGATTACGACGTGCGGGACGTGCCCAAGCCCGGCATCTACCGCATCTAGGCACCGCGAGCCCATCGCCCGCGGCCCCGAGGGTCGCGGGCGTTCCATTCCTACATCGGAGGCAGCAGCTCATGGAGAACGGCACGCACAGCAAGACCACTCGGCGCGACTTCCTCAGGGGCGCGGCGGCGGGACTCACGGCCGCGGCAGCCCTGAGCGGGTACTCCCGGGCCTTCGCCCAGGGAGGCGGGACCCTGCGCGCCGGACTCATCGGATGCGGCGGTCGTGGCACCGGCGCCGCCAACGACTTCATTAGGGGCCCCGAGGACACCGAGGTGATCGCCCTCGCCGACCTCTTCCCCGAGAAGATGGACCTCACTCGCGAGCGCCTGGGCGACCGCATCGATGTGCCCGACGACATGTGCTTCTCGGGTTTCGATTGCTATGAGAAGATCCTGCAGACCGACATCGACGTGATCCTCATCGCGTCGCCGCCCCACTTCCGGCCGGCCGAGTTCGCCGCCGCCATCGCCGCGGGCAAGCACGTGTTCATGGAGAAGCCCCTGGGCGTGGATCCCGTGGGCGTGCGGCAGATCATGATCACCGCCGAGGAGGCCGAGGAGAAGGGGCTCGCCGTCGTTATCGGCACCATCAAGCGCCACCAGGAGTCGTACCTGGAGGCGTACCAGCGGGTTCAGGATGGCGCCATCGGGGAGATCACCGCTCTGCGGGCCTATCATTGCGGCGGTCCTCTGGGCGGCTGGGATCGCACCGACGAGTCCCCCACCATCGAGGAGCAGGTGCGGGCGTGGCAGCACTGGACCTGGCTCTCGGGGGATCACATCGTCGAGCAGCAGATCCACAACTCGGACGTCTGCAACTGGTTCAAGGGCGACTGGCCCGTCTCGGCCTACGGTATGGGCTATCGGGCGCGGAAGACCTATGGCAACGGATACGACTTCTTCTGCATCGACTTCGAGTTCGCCGATGGCGTCCATATGCAGAGCATGGCCCGCCAGCAGCCGGACTGCGACAACAACGTCTCCGAGGCCATCGTGGGCTCCATGGGCGAGTGCCGGGTCCACGGCGGCGGCGCCGAGATCCGCGACCTGGACGGCAACGTCACCTGGGAGATGCGCGGCAACCAGGGCTACGCGTACGTCCAGGAGCACATCGATATGGTCGCTAGCATCCGAGCCGGCCAGCCCCTCAACGAGGCGCGGGATGTGGCCCAGTCCACCTTGGCCGCGATCATGGGCCGGGAATCGGCATACTCCGGTCGCACCCGGACTTGGGAGGACACCATGAACGCCAATCTCGACCTGGGCCCCGTCCAGTACGAGCTAGGCGCCACCTTCGACCCCAGGCCCACTCCCACGCCGGGGACGATCGTCTAGGCATAGGAGCGATCACATGTCCGTAGACCGCAGAGACTTCATCAAAGCCGCCGGAGTTGCGAGCCTGGCGGCCCTCGCCGCGGGGAGCCTGAGCTACCCCGCTCGCGGGCAGGAGGAGAAACCCGTGCTGAAGCTATCGAGCCAGGAAGGCCGGATCCCCGGCGCCGAGCTCAAGGAGAAAGTCGACCGAATGGCCGAGTGGGGCTTCGTCGGTATCGAGCCCCATGGCGGAGGCCTGCCTGACCGGGTCGACGAGTTCAAGGCCGCCCTCGATGGAACCCCCATCTCCCTCAGCGCCGTCTGCGCGGGATACCAGGGCTGTGTCATCTCCCACGACGAGGCCGAGCGCAAGAAGGCCGTGGACACCATCAAGGTGCTCCTCGACGCCGTCGGCGAGCTTGGGTCCACGGGCCTCATCGTCGTACCCGCCTTCCATGGCCAGACGGAACTGTCCAACCAGGAGGCCCGGCCCATCCTCGTCGAGACTCTGAAGGACCTGGGCGAGCACGCCATCGGCGCCGGCACGCGCATCCTGCTCGAGCCGCTGAACCGGGGCGAGTGCTTCTTCCTGAGGCTGTTGGCCGACGCCGCCGCCATCTGCCGGGACGTGGGCAGTGATGGCGTGGCCATGATGGGCGACTTCTACCACATGGGCATCGAGGAGACGAGCGACCGGGGAGCCTTCATCTCCGCGGGCGACTACCTCCATCATGTCCATCTCGCCTCCCGCCGACGGGTGCTGCCCGGCCAGGATGACCGCAGCTTCGTCGATGGGTTCCGAGGCCTGAAGGAGATCGGTTACACAGACTATTGCAGCCTCGAATGCGGCTGTGACGGCGACCCCCTCGAGGAGATGCCCAAGTCGGTGGCCTTCCTCCGCGACCAGTGGGAGCAGGCGTAGACTAGCCGAGGGCCCGGCCGGATCATGCAGCCGGTCGGGCCTCGCCCATCAGCTCCTCAAGTAGGCGTCCCTGATCCCCCTGGAGCAGCAGACGCCGCCCTCGGTGGATGCGGCCCTTGACCGTTCCAAGGGGCGCGCCCAGCCTATCGGCGATGGCCTGGTACGACAGGCCGTGAACCAGGAACAGGGTAAGGGGCTCACAATAGAGCCCCGGCAGCTCCCGCAGAACCTGGGCCAGCTCACGGCGGATCATGTCCCCCACCACCTCCTCCTCCACATCGGCACGCTCATCCCCCGCCAGTGCGGCCATGGCGGGATCAACCACCGTCAGTCGTCGCTCACGCAGCATGTTGCAGCACACCGATCGCGTCACCTTGCGCATCCATGCGACCAAGTTGGCGCGATCGCGCAGGTTGTCGAG
>WJIW01000265.1 GCA_014730065.1 Armatimonadia bacterium
GCTTCGTGGAGTCCGTGGGCTTTCCAGCGCAATATGCCCGGGGCGGCCGGGTAATGCCCGAGGCCCTCGTCCAGTATCGCCTGGCCCCGCCGGAAGCCCGCGGGTGTTTCAGAGCCCATCAGACCGCCGGCGGCAGCGTAGGCCTCGGGGGTACCCTCGGCCAGCGAGACGAACCGCCGGGCCGCCTCAGCGGCCTCGGTCCACCGATCCAGCCCCGCGAGGGACAAGACCACCCCATAGATGGCGAGATCGCTATCTGGGGCGAGCTTCGCGGCGCGCTGGGCCGCTTCGTACGACTCCAGCTCCTGGTTCAGGTCCATCAGCACTTGCCTGCACCAGATCAACGCGGCGGGATCATCGAGCTCATGCCAGTCCGGCAGTGCCGCAAGCGCCTCTTCGTGCTGGCCGTCGGCCGCGAGGTAGCGCGCCAGGGTCAGGCGGGGCCATAGGTTGTCTGGCCGCAGACGGTGCACCTGGCGTAGCACGGCGATGAGACCATCCCTGCCGCCATCGGTGAGGGGGGATTCGAGGATCCTCGATGTTCGCTGGCCGTCGATGCCGAAGGCGTTGGCCAGGCTGGAGGCAGTCCTGGAACGGCCGCGCCCTAGCTCCGCACGCAACTGAGCGGCAAGCACCGCCGCGTACAAGTGGTTGGGATGGCTGCTACTGATCCACGCCAACTGGTCCTCGGCTTCGTCGTACTCGCCAGAGTAGATCAGCGAGAGCGCGGCAACGCATCGGGCTCGCGGATCGGTCGCCATCTCCTCGCGGCTGGACTCCCAAGCCTGGGTCGCCTCGTCGGTGCGGCCGAGCAGCAGATAGGCGACGGACAGCATCTGCAGCACATAAGGGTCGTCGGGATCCCCCTCCAGGGCGGCCTGCCCATGGCGCACAACGTCCTCGGGCACCATCCAACGGAAGGCCACTCGGCAAGCGAACCTGTGGACCAGGGGCGAGTCGGGATCGAGCTGCCTGGCGCGTCGTAGGTCGGCTCGGACCCTCCAGTGGCCCGACGTCCCGAGCCGAGCTACGGCTCGCGCGCCATATGCCGGGCCCCAGTCGGGGTGCTCGCGCACCAGTTCGTCGGCTCGCCGTCTCGCCTCGTCCCATCGCCACTCCAGCATCAGATCATCGATGGCCTGCAGCTCATCGATGGACGCAGAGGCGGCAGAGCCCGAGCCGGGGCCAGCCGGTACCGTCAGGGCAGCGAGGCCGAGCAGTAAGCCAAGAACCGCGGAGATCGCTGTCATGGATGTCCAGCGCCGGGCGTTCATCGCGCCACCCCTCGGGCGTGCTGTACCTAGCACGGACGCGTCGGCACCCGCCCCGTCGCGCTACTTCTTGTTCTGGCCCAGCCTCGTTAGGCGGCGCCCCTTGCGAAGTATGGCGACCGCCTCGCCCATCTCGTCGGGATAGTCGTCCTCCTCGACGCGGCCGTAGATCGCCTCGGGCTGGTCCAGTCGGCAGGCCCAGCCGCTGTCGCCATAGGAGTAGTGCCACCATTCGTCATAGCAGTTCGAGAAGCCCGCGCCCACCATGGCGTCATAGAGGATCACCCGGGCCTCGCGGACCTCGGGGGTCACGTTGGGGTGGAAGGTATGCCACGTCTTCGCATCGGTGCCGAGCAGGCTGCTCCACATGTCCAGCTCATCGCCCTCATCCGAGACGAGCCGGACATCGACGGCGCCTCCCGTGGTGTGGCCCGGCGGAGCCTTCGCGTGGGGTGGATGGAAGAACTTATTGGCCTCCCGGTTCAGGATGTTAAGGGGCCACTCGGGATGGGCCTCGCGGAGGCTATCGCGGTACATACTGTACCCGGCCGCCTGCATGTCCAGGGTCCGCATCCCCGTGGTGGCCAGCAGGCTCAGCCCCGAAGGGAGTGACTCCGACGCCACTCGGAGCATGGCGCAAGCCGTCTCGCGCAGCCACGGCAGGGGCGCGTTGACCATCGCGTGGGGGCAGGCCCGGCGGATGTCCACCAGGGGCTCGCCGCACTCCACGATGGGGATCTTGTCCAGCCGGCTGATCCCGGGCTCGCGGAGCTTGCGGGGCTCGTCTCTAAGGAAAGGGCTCTCGGAGGTCATCGCCGTCCCAGGTTCGCCCTGGCGGCGGACCGACCTGCCGATGAACCCCCGGGGCGTCCCGGCGGTAGTGTGAGAGGAGGCACAACGGGGGAGACCTTCGGCCATGCCCAAGAAGCGTCGCAAGAAGACATCCACCTCACCCCCGAGCGGCCGGCACGGCCAGGGACGCTCCAGACGCACCCTGGAGATGGCGCGACTCGGCGGTACCATCGAGGGCATCCAGGCCAACCGACATGCGTGGGCCATGCGCCTGCTCCTGGCGGCCACCGTTCTGCTCCCCCTCGTCATCGGGGCCTACCCCTCCGACGCGGGGATGGTCGCTGTCCGGTTCGCCCTGGCCGTCGCCGCCTTCGGCTTCCTTCTGCTCTGCCCGGGGTTCAACGAGGAGCTGACAGTGGATCCCAAGGGCCGGGCCAGCCAAGCTCTGCTCGGCGTGAGCCTCGGGGTCATCGCCGGTATCGCCCGGGGCCTGGGGAGTCGCCACACGCAATGGACAGGCACCGAGGTGTTCGCGGGGTACGTGGAGGGTCTCGGGGAAGGCCTGCCCGCCCTAACGGGGCTGCTGGGCTTCCTGCCCCTCATCACCATGGCCGGCGTGCTCGAGGCCGTCGTGTACGGCGGCATGCTCCGGTGGATCCTGACCCGGCCCCGCGGACCCCTCGGCCCCATCGGCGCGGCCCTTCTCGTCGCCATCGTCTACGCCTGGCTGCACTTCTGCGTGCCCCGGTTCCCCAGCCGCCTGGCGTACTTCGCCGGCGACCTGGCCGCCGCGGCATCGTACGCCGTGGTGGGCGCCGCGAATGGGATCCTCATGTGCCTGATGAACCACCTGACCCGGAGCCCGCTCCTGGCCGGGGCCTTCATCGCCACCCAGTGGTGGGTCACCATGGCGATGATGTATGTCGGCTGGGCCTGAGGCGCTCAGCTCCCGAGGTCGCCCTGGACCACCGCTGTGTTGAGCGGGCGGCCCATTACGTCGTGATGCCGGAAGGTCATCACCGGCCGGCCAGCGACCCTCTCCACGGTTACCGAGAGGAAGCCTCCGGTCAGATTGAAGTACCGGTGCCAGCCTTCGACGAACCCCCCGAATCCCCCGGCGTGGACATCGCTGATGGGGCCGCATGAGAACTCCCTCAGGCCCGTCTCGGGGTGGACCGAGGCGTACTGCCAGTGGCGGTCGCCGCAGACCACTACGGCCTCGGGCACGTTCGCACGCAGCCAGTGGCGGATGTGATCGCCTTCATGGCTGAAGTTCGGGTTGGAGTGGTTGTCCCGCTTGCTCTCCCGGTCGGGCCCCACAATGGGTGTGGGGGAGATCAGCACCTTGAAGGTGGCGTCGGATTGAGCCATGGTCTTTTTGAGCCAGTGCAGTTGGGCTCCGCCCCAGATGGTCTTGTCGGGGCCGTCGGGCGCGGGGTTGGGTGAGCGGAAGTCCCGTCCCTCGACCAGCCACACTTGCAGGTCCTTGCCCCACCGGACAGTCCGGTAGGTCGAGTCGCCCATGGGCACCTGCTCCCGGAAGATCTCCAGTCCGGCCTCGAAGGACATCTCGCCCATGTCCTCTCGGGTCATTCCCGGCCAGCAGTCATCGGCGTACGTATCGTGGTCGTCCTTGATGAAGTAGCTGGGTATCCGCCGGTGGAAGCGGACCAGGCTCGGCAGGGAATAAGTGCGGTGCCAATGATGTCGGGCCAGGTCGACGGAGGTGGCCATAGGGCCCGGCTTGTCGTAGTACACGATGTCGCCGGTGTGGACGAAGAAGCTAGGGCCCAATGCCCGCATTGAGCCGTAGGCCCGGAACCCGTCGGGCGAGTCTTGGTGCTGGAACTGCTGGCCTGTGACGACGGTGAAGACGACTCGGGCTGGCTCGGTCGGAGGTGGCGCCGTCCGGAAGCTCGCGGTGACCGCCTCGCCCCGAACCCCGTCAGGCCCCCGTGAGTCGACGACCACCCGGTACAGCGTTGCAGGCGCTAGTCCGGTCAGCCGGAACTGGTGGACGTAGTCGCCGTCGGCGGCGACTCGCGCCCAGGGGGTCGTCCGGGTGGCCAAGGGATCACCCACGGGGTAGTACTCCACACGGACCGCGCCCTCGTGACCCAGCACGGCGGGGCCTTGGACGTCGGTCTCTCCCGAAGGGCGGGGCGATTGGGTGAGGCGGCACCAGACGATGGCTGAATCAGCAGTCACTTCGCCCACTTTGGTGCCCATGGCCTGGCGCGGTGCGGACCAGGCGGGTGTGATCGCTAGCGCTGCCAACAGGCATAGAGCGGAAGCGCGGCACATGTCGATTACCCCCACAGAATGTTGATTCCGTCCTCGTGAGCGGTGTATAGTTCCGTCTGGAGAAGGGGAGACCCGCAAAACGGCTCTCACCCGTAGCGAGAAGCGCCGCGCGCCCTCCGCGCGGCGCGGGCGGGGCCGGGCGAGTTCCCCAAGCGTAGCGGACCGTAGAATCCAGCCTTCTGCATGCCCAGGGCAGTCCCTTCCCTGCGGGCGCCGAGCCTGTACGGTGGCCTTGTTGCGGGGGTGGGGCATGGTGCCTGGGCGGCATTGCGGGCTGCCGGTCCTCGGATGGGCCCTTACTGTGTCAGGGAATCCCCTCCCGTGTCTGGTGAAGGGGGTTGACCGAGGGTGGCCGCCGGGTCGCCCTCGGTTCATTCCGCGCCGAATCGCAGGTGACCGATGTGAATGAAGCGAAACTCAGTGCCGTGTAATGCGTCGTACTAGCTAACGCGGGGGCAGAGGTGTGGTGGCGCGATGGAGACCCCGCTCTCCCAGTTGCTTGACCGCAGCGACCTTCCCGATCAGGTCCGGCGAGTCATAGAAGAGCACGTGGCCGGCAGCCATCGGCCGCGGCTGATGACGTGTGTCGGATCGCTCCTGGATGCCATTCCCCAGCCAGCCCTCGCGCTGGACCCGAGAGGCATCCCCTTTGGGGCCAACCAGAGCGCCTCCGACTGCTTGGGGCTCGGTGAGCCGAGACCGGACGGCGGGGAGGATCCTCTGGCCGACGTGCTGATCCCGTCGGCCCGGGAGGTGGCCGAGGCCCGTCGGCCCCGCGTGGTCGAGATGAACTGCGATCCGCCCGCAGATTCCCCACTTGCCATGGAGCTCCGGCCCGTCTTCTCGGACGATGGCCAGGTCGAGTGCGTGCTGGCCCTCGCCCACGAAGTGACGGAGTGGCAGGCGCTGGTGGCCGGCGGACGGGTACGAGCCGATGAGCTGGAGCGAGCGGTGGAGACGAGAACCGCGGAGCTGCGTCGGGCCACTGCCGCGCTGCGCCAATCGGAGAGCCAGCTCCGGGCGATCCACAACAACACCATCGTCGGGCTATGCAGTGTGGATGTCACGGGCCGGTTCACCTATGCCAATCAAGGCCTGCTGGATATGCTCGGCCTCACTCTCGACGAGCTGCTGGAGCGTCGGACCGATGATGTGACTCACCCCGAAGACCTGGAGGAGAGTCGCCGGGCGATCGAGGGGCTGCTCAAGGGCACGCACCTGCACGATACGCTAACCAAGCGCTACCTTCGCGCCAACGGGACGTACTTCTGGGCCGATGTGTCGCTGTCGGTAGTGCGCGGGCCTGAAGGGCGCGTCGAGGCCTTCGTCGGCGTGATACAAGACGCCACCCGGCGGATCCGTATGCAGGGCGAGCTGGCCGAGAGCGAGGAGCGGTTCCGAGCGCTGGCCGAGCAGGTGCCTGTGAGCGTATGGCTGACCGACTCCCAGGGCCAGGTCGTGTATCGCAACCAGTCGGCCGCGGAGCTGATGGGTGAGGACGTGGTCTTCCTGCCCATGGACCGCATGGATGGCGTGCATCCCGCCGACCGGCGCGGAGTGCTCGACACGTGGGAGGGCGGGCGTGCCAATGGCGAGGCCATCGAGCTCGAGGTCCGCTACCGGCCCGATGGCGGCGAGTATCGCTGGCTGATGCTACGAGCCAGCCCGCGCTTTGATCCCCATGGTGAGCTAGTGGGGTACATCGGCTGCGCCACCGACCTCACCGACGTCAAGGAGGCGGAGGAGGAGCGCCGCAAGCTCGACGCTCGCGTTCAGCACATCCAGAAGCTGGAGAGCTTGTCCTCCCTGGCGGGTGGAGTGGCCCACGACTTCAACAACATCCTGATGGGCGTCTTGGGGAACGCCGAGCTGATGATGATGGAGCTGCCCGATCACTCGCCCCTTCGGGAGTACCTGGAGGACATCGAGTCGTCGGCCACTCGGGCCGCGGACCTAGCCCACAAGATGCTCGCCTTCTCGGGCCACGCTAGCTTCATGCTCAAGGAGATCGATCTGACGGAGGCCGTTGCGGCCGCCATGCCAATCGCTCGGGCGGGTGCCCCGCCCGGGGTGGAGCTGGAGGAGTCTCTGGACGAGGATCTGCCCCCGATTCACGGCGACGAGAGCGGGCTGCTGCAGCTCGTAGCTGCGCTCGTCCAGAATGCCGTCGAGGCGTCCCACGAGACGCAGGGGCGGGTGACGGTGAAGACGGAGACGGTGGACCTGGATCGCGGCTTCCTGGACGAGTGCTACCGGGTCGAGTACGAGGTGGAGCCGGGCACGTACACCTGCCTGGAAGTCGCCGACACGGGTCATGGCATGACCGACGAGACCAGGGAGCGCATGTTCGAGCCCTTCTTCAGTACCCGGTTCGCCGGCCGCGGCCTCGGCCTGGCGGCCTCCCTAGGGATCATCCGGGCCCATCGGGCCGCCGTCCGGGTGCGATCGGCTCCGGGCGAGGGAACGCGTGTGCAGGTGCTGTTCCCCCAGAGCTCACCCGATCTCAGCGAAGCGATCGAGGAGCTGCCCGCCCAAGTAACGCGGCGCCTGGCCGGCAAGGTGGTCATGGTGGTCGACGATGAAGCCGCGGTGCGGGACGTCAGCGCTCGCGTACTCCGCAATGCCGGCTGCCGAGTCATCGTTTGCTCCGACGGCGACGAGGCCCTGAGCGCCCTCGAGGAGTGGGGAGACCGGGTGGACCTGCTGGTGCTGGATCTGACGATGCCCCACGTACCGGGCGAGCAGGTGTTCAGCCGCGTCTCCCGCGACATGCCCGAGCTGCCAGTGATCGTGGCCAGCGGCTACAGCGAGGCCGAGGCTCTCGCCCGGCTCCAGGGCAACGCGCCCGCGGAGTTCCTCCACAAGCCCTTCCGGCCCTCGGCACTGCTCGCCGCCGCCGGCCGTGTGCTGGCGGGCAGCGGTCCATCGGAGTCGTGACGCCCCGGGTCCGGCTCCCTATGGAAGCGGCAGCGCGACCACTCTGTCGACCAGGAACTGGGGCACGTAGATGATCCCGCTCTCCTCATCCAGGCCGAGATCGGCGGGCGACTCGATCTCCGCCACGGTCTCTACCGCCAGGTCGGCGGGATCCACGGTACAGACCTGGTTGCCGAAGAAGTCGCTAACGAGCAGCCGTCCGTCGGCCAGCTCCTCGATGGCGTCCAGGTTCGTGAAGTGCTCCGCGACGCCCAAGGGCTCAGGCTCACTGGCCCCCGTCGGGTCCATCCGGTAGATGTCGTGCTGCTCCCAGCTCACGGCCCACATCTGGGAGTCGCCGAAGGTGATGCCATTGACGGTATCGGGCGCGGCGATGGGGTCGAGCAGCTCGCCATCCTCTACGCGATGGATCAGGGCCGCGGCGGTATCGGAGGCGTACACGATTCCCTCGTGGGCAGCCAGGTCATTGATCTGCTCGGCGTCCTCGGGCTCGAGCACCTGGCGTTGGGTGGGGTCCTCCAGTGAGATAGCCACGATGCGGGTGTTGTCGCTGACCCACAGGTGGTCATCCAGGATGCACATGCCCTTGGGTGCGTTGAGGCCATCGGCCCAGCGCTCCTCGGTGACCTCCAGTGTCGCCGCGTCGGCGCGGGAGAGGTAGCCGGCGCCGTCGTCGTCCCAGTACTGGTCTTCGCCGGCGTCGATGTTGGAGATGAACACGGTGCCGTCCCCCGCGGGCAGGACGCACTCGGGCACCGCGAAGCCCTCGGCCTCGGCGACTACCTCGTAGGTGGGGTCAACGGTGCCGCCCTCGTCCGGCACTCCAACGGTGGAGTCGCTCGAGGGACCGGGCTGCTCCCCGGCATCGTCGGCGGCCTCCTGGCAACCGGTCAGCGCCGCGCTCACCAGCAGGATCAGGCCAGCCACTAGGATTCTCGGGTTCGTCATGGGTTGTCGTCCTTCCGAGCGATGAGTGTGTAAGGGTCCATTCCCGGTTCGGGCTTCCGATGCCTACATCTTCGAAGGCGCGAAGCCCCATTAGGGCGCAACAAGCTAATGGAGTACCACATATCTTCGATTGGGCACCCACCCCGTGCCAGTGAGGAGGAGTCGGGATGAGACTACTCAGCGGACTGTTCGGGCTTCTGGCTGTGCTTCTGTCCGCTCTCGCAGTGGCATCGTGGGTCCAGGATGAGGAGGGGCAGCCCGTGGCCACACCCACGGTCTCTGAGAAGACTCTCTTCCTGATGGACGATCCGGAAGCCATCGAGCGGTGGAGCCAAGTTCACGATGGGGTGATGGGCGGGCTGTCCACCGGCGATCTGACGGCGACCGATCATGGCACGGCCGTCTTCTCGGGCGAGCTGTCCCTGGAGAACAACGGGGGCTTCGCTTCGGTTCGATCCCAGCCCGCCGAAATGGACCTCACGGGCCAAGAGGGAGTGGCTATTCGGGCAAAGGGGGACGGCCGTACCTACCTCCTCTGCCTGAAGGACCGTGAGGCCCGCGACGGCTTCCTCTATCAGGCCGATCTACCGACCCGCGAGGACGAGTGGATCACCACTCGCATTCCCTTTGGGGAGTTCGTGCCTACTCGGATGGGTCAGAGGCTCAGCTCGGGGCCCATCGATCCGTCCAAGGTGCGGTCCGTGACCCTCATGCTAGCCGACAAGCAAGCTGGACCCTACCGCCTGGAGGTCCACTGGATCAACGCCTACCCGCCCGTTCGCTATGACGCCGACCCGCTGTGGGATCTGTCCGACCCCGCCGCCGTCTCGGAGTGGTACACGGTTCAGGACCGGGTCATGGGAGGGGTGTCCGATGGCTTCGTGGATCCGTCGGGCAGGGGGACGGCGCTGTTCACCGGCGACGTCTCCCTCGAGAACAACGGCGGCTTCGCCTCACTACGCTCGCCCCCCGGTGAGCACGACCTGAGCGACTATGATGGCATCGCTGTCCGCCTCCGCGGTGATGGCAAGACCTACAAGCTGAGCCTCAGGCCCCAGGACGGCGACTACCCTACCTACCAGGCGAGCTTCGGCACCGAGCCCGGCCAGTGGCGCACGATAGCAGTGGCCTTGGGCGAGCTGGTACCCACCTATCGTGGCCGGGTACTCGAGGGGCCCGCTCTCGATGCCTCCCAGGTGGGCAGTGTGGGCATCCTCATCGCCGACAAGCAGGAAGGGCCCTTCGAGCTCGAGGTGGAGTGGATGGGCGGCTACGCCGCGGCGGACCGGTAGGGGCGACCATGGACCTGGCTTCACGCTGGCGAACACTTCTTACGCGCATGGCACTGGTCGTACTGGCTGGCGCGTCGGCGGGGCTGGTCACCAACTCGGTCCATCCCATGGGCCTGCCGCTCAGCCTGCGGGAGGTCGAGCATCCCGGCATCCCGGTATGGGTCTGGGAGCGCGTTGATCGCATCGCTGTGGATGACGCCCGACACATGTGGCACGCGGACGTCCCCGTCCTCGATGTGCGCGACGCGGAGGACTACGCTACCGGCCATATCCCCGGCGCCCTGAGTCTGCCTTACCAGGAGTTCGACGACGCCTACGAGCGCGTCGCCCCGCAGCTCGATCCCGCTGAGCCCGTGCTCATCTACTGCTACGGCAGTAGCTGCGGCCTGAGCATGCGGGTCGCCAAGCTACTCTTGCCGCGGGGATACGGCCGGCTGCACTCCCTGGAGTCGGGCATCGCCGGCTGGGAGAAGGCCGGGCTACCGGTGACGGGTGCGCCGGAACCGGAGGGGTCGCCATGAGCCAGGGGGCCGGTGGGGACGGGCCGCTTGCCCGCTGGATGATGCTCCTGCTCCGGCTCGCCATCGGAGGGGTCTTCGTCTACGCCAGTGTGGACAAGTGCCTCCATCCCGACCGCTTCGCCGACATCGTCGCCGACTACCAGCTCCTCCCGCCGGCCGTGGTGAACGTCTTCAGCGTGGTCCTGCCGTGGGTCGAGCTGCTGACTGGCGTGCTGCTTTTCCTGGGGGCGTGGATCGAGGCTGCCACGCTAGTGGCCGGGGGCATGACCGTGATGTTCATAGGAGCGGTGGCGGCGAGCGTGGTGCGCGGCACCGAGCACTTCCACTGCGGGTGCTTCTCGACGGCCCTCGGCGATCCCACCGATGGTACGGGCCTGCTGCTTCGAGACATCGCCCTACTGCTCGCCTGCGCTGCCCTCTGGCTGCTGTGTCGTCGGTCCGAGTCGCGGGCTTGAGCCGAAGGGCTTCGGGTGCGGCGCGGTGAAACCCCCTGAGGCAATCGTTTGCTTGAGCTCAGCCGCTTGGACTCACCGAGGCCACGCGGCCCGTGACGAGGTGTGGCCATGAAACTGGGGTTCGTTAGTGCCATCGTGCCCGACCTTGATCTGAGCCAAGTCCTCCAGCTCGCCGCAGCCGAGGGCTACGAATGCGTCGAGGTGATGTGCTGGCCACCGGGGAAGGCCGAGCGCCGCTACGCGGGCGTCACCCACATCGATGTGGACGCCATGGATCCGGGCCAGATCCGCGGAGCGTCTGAGTCCACGGGCGTGGAGATCAGCGGCCTGGGCTACTACCCCAACCTGCTCTCCCCCGATGCCGATGAGGCCACGACCTGCCTGGCTCATCTCCGCAAGGTCATGGCCGCCGCGCCCAAGCTGGGCCTCTCTCAGGTGAACACCTTCATCGGGCGCGACTGGACGAAGAGCGTGGATGACAACTGGCCTCGTTTCCTTGAGGTATGGAAGCCCTTGGTCGCCGAGGCCGAGGATCTGGGCATCCGCATCGGGATCGAGAACTGCCCTATGCTGTTCACCGCCGACGAGTGGCCCGGCGGCAAGAACCTGGCCCACAGTCCCGCCGTCTGGCGCCGGATGTTCGACGACATCCCCTCGGCCAGTTTCGGACTCAATTACGACCCCTCGCACCTGGCGTGGCAGATGATGGACCCGGTGCAGCCCCTGTGGGAGTTCGCCGACCGCGTCTTCCATGTGCACGCCAAGGACGTGCGCGTGTGTCCACGGCGGCTGGCGGACGAGGGCATCCTGGCCCAGCCACTGAAGTACCACTCGCCCAAATTGCCGGGGCTCGGAGATGTGAATTGGAGCGAGTTCTTCGCCGTTCTCACGGAGACAGGGTACTGCGGCCCGGTGTGTGTCGAGGTCGAGGACCGGGCCTATGAGGAGACCCTGGAGGACCGGACCCGAGCCCTGAGGCAGAGCCATACATACCTCCGGCAGTTCCTGCCACGGAAGGAAGCCAGAAAGTGAGCGATCTCTACGCCGGTATCGACTTGGGTGGGACCAAGGTAGCCTGCGCCTTGGGTAACACCGAGGATGGCATCGTCGCCCGGACGACCATTCCAACGAACTCGTGGGAAGGCTCGGACCGAGTCCTGGAGCGGATCGCGGACGCCGTTGGGGGCCTGGTCCAGGAGACCGGGAAGCGGCCTAAGGCCGCGGCCATGGGCGTTCCCGGGTTGGCCGATCTCCAGGAGGGCGTCACCAAGCTCCTCCCTAATCTGCCCGGCAAGTGGGAGGGCGTCGATGTCCGCGGCGGGCTGCAGCCCAGGCTCGAGTGTCCCGTCTACCTCCTGAATGACGTGCGGTCGGCCACCTTAGCGGAGTTCACCTTCGGCCGGAAGCGCCAGGTGGACACCATGGCACTGTTCGCGGTCGGGACGGGCATCGGCGGCGGAGTGGTCATAGGTGGCGAGCTGCGCCTGGGCCCGCTGGGGCAAGCCGGCGAGCTGGGCCATCAGATCGTGGTCCCCGATGGTCCCCTGTGCGGCTGCGGTAACCGAGGCTGCCTGGAGGCCCTGGCCAGCGGCACGGCCATCACCTCGGAGGCCGTGCGGCTGCTCATTGGTGGCGAGTGCCCGAGGCTCCACGAGCTCACCGGCGGCGATGCGTCCAAGGTGGACGCGGGCAAGGTCGGCGAGGCCGCCGCGGGGGGCGATGAGTCCATGCGCTGGGTTCTGGAGCGGGCGGGCTACTACATCGGGATCGCGGCATGCAATGTCATCGTCACTATCCAT
Source organism: Armatimonadia bacterium (assembly GCA_014730065.1). Taxonomy (GTDB): domain Bacteria; phylum Armatimonadota; class Zipacnadia; order UBA1398; family UBA1398; genus UBA1398. The sequence continues at coordinate 12,320 of WJIW01000265.1, forward strand.
CCCGAGCTCGTGGTCATCGGCGGCGGCGTGGCCCGGGTGGGCGACCTGCTCCTGGAGCCCATCCGGCGAACCGTGGCCGAGCGGCTCTACATGATGCCCGTCGAGGACATCCGGATCGAGCCATCGGTCCTAGGCGGCGATGCGGGCATGCTCGGAGCCCTGGCCTGCGCCGAGGGTGACGGCCTGATCGGCGCGGCTTAGTGCGCCTCCCGGCGAAGAGCCTGGAGCTCTGCCCCAGACCCATGGGAGGGCGTAGCCGCAAACCGGCGGAGCCCCGCCGGCAGAGGGTGCCCCTCTGCACACCCTAGGAGGAATGGGATCCCAGAGCCCCTCGCGAGATGTGAGTGTTCAGCCGAAGCCATCACCAACTCGAAGGGCGGAGCAACCCATGGATGCCAGCTATAGCGAAGTCGCCAAGATGATCGATCACTCACTTCTGAACCCGACCCTAACCTGTCAGGACCTGGAGGACGGCTGTGTGCTGGCCCGGGAGTACGACGTGGCCAGCGTCTGCATCATGCCGTATGCCCTCCGGCGATGTGCCGAGCTGCTGGATGGAAGCACCGTAGCTCCGTCGACCACCATCGGCTTCCCTCAGGGCGGCCACGCCACTCAGGTCAAGCGCGCGGAAGCGATCCAGGCCATCGACGATGGCGGCCAGGAGCTGGACATGGTCGTCAACATCAGCAAGGCGCTCAGCGGCGACTGGGCGTACGTCCGGGAGGACATCCACGCCGTCCTCCTTGTCACTCGGGAGGCGGGCCAGAAGCTCAAGGTCATCTTCGAGAACTGCTACCTCAGTGACGACCAGAAGATCAAGCTGTGCGAGATTTGCGGCGAGCTCGGCGTGGATTGGGTCAAGACCTCGACGGGGTACGGCTCGGGCGGCGCAACCCACGAAGACCTGAAGCTCATGCGCGAGCACTCACCGGAGACGGTGCAGGTCAAGGCCGCAGGGGGCATCCGGACCCTGGACGCCCTCCTCCAGGTTCGCGAGCTGGGCGTGACCCGAGTCGGGGCCAGCCGGACGAAAGACATCCTCGACGAGGCCAAGACCCGGCTGGCCTAAGTGCGGTGGGCTCAACTCCCCACGAGGCTGACCCTCGGCGCGACGCCGCTACACGTGCTCCGGGCCGGGTGCCGAAGCTCCTGGGAGCATATCGCGGACCCGAGCGACCAGGTCCTTGGCCCGGTATGGCTTCTGCAAGAACCCCACCCCGCGGAGTGAGAGTACGTTGTCAGTGAGGTCGCGCTCACTGAACCCGCTGGTGATCAGGGCGGGCAGCTTGGGCGCGACCCGGCGGATGGCCAGCAGCGCCTCGTCGCCGGTGAGCCGCGGCATGCTGAGATCCAGAACGGCGACACAGAAGCGGGTCGGGTCGCGCTCCACCAGGTTGACGGCCTCCTGGCCATCGGCGGCGAGCACCACCCCCGCGCCCGCTGCCTCGAGCACCGTCGCCATTACGGCCCGCACCGATTCCTCGTCGTCGGCGATGAGGACGGGCTTGGATGGCGGCCACTTTGCCGGGCCATCGGCCGGCGCCTCCAAGGGGCGCCGCTGGGCCCGGCGCTCCGAGCATGGGATCAGGAGCCGCACCCGGGTGCCGGCGCCTGGCCGGGTGTGGATCTCCAGGCCCCCGCGGTGAGCGGTGATGATGCCCAAGGCCGCGGACAGCCCCAGCCCCCGCCCATGGAAGCGCGTGGTGAAGAAGGGCTCCAGAGCTCGCCGGCGCACCTCGCCCGCCATGCCGCTGGCACTGTCTTCCACATCGATGTAGACGTGTGGGCCGTCCTCGACGCGCCCCTCTAGTGCCGTGCTCGCCCGGTACACGGCATCCACCTCACGCACACCCACGCGCACGTGGACGGTACGCGGGGCGCCCTCGTACGCCTCGGCGGCGTTGGCCACCAGGTTCAGCACTGCTTGGAGTAGCTGGTCGCCGCTGCCTTCCACAGGGGGGAGCCCCTCGGTCGCTTCGAGGAGGACCTCACCGCCCTCGGCCGCCTCGGCGATCCGGCCCTCGTGTTCGTGGAGTACCTCCGCCATGTCGAGGGTTTCGGGCATGAAGGACCCACCGCCGGAGTAGTCGAGCATGCGTCCCGCCAACTCGGCCGCCCGTTGGCCATCGCGAATCACGTTCGCCAGGGCCCGGCCCCCCGGCGTGTCTTCGGACAGACTCTCCTGCGCGATCTCGGCGTTGGTTAGGAGGCTGAGCAGGATGTTGTTGAAGTCGTGGGCCACTCCGGCGGCCATGAGCCGAAGGCTCTCGCCCCGCTGGGCCTGCTCGAGGCGGCGAGTCATCTCCAGTCGCTCACGCTCGATCCTGCGGCGCTCGCTCACGTCGCGAATGGTGCCGATGACGCGGGCGGGGTCGCTCTGCTTCTCGCCCGGTACCAAGGCAGCGTTGAGCGAGCAGTGGAGGATGCTCCCATCGCGATGCACCAAAGCGATCTCGTAGTCCGACACCTCTCCCCGCTCCCGCAGCGCTTTGATGAACTGATCGCGAGCGCCCGGGTCAGCGTAGAAAGAGGCCACCGGTCTGCCGATGAGCTCTTCGGGGGGATAGCCAATGTGGTCCTCGGCCGATGGGGTCAGCTCCACGATGACGCCCGTCTCCAGCTCCAGCTCGTAGTACACATCGCGGTAGCTCTCGAACACACGCCGGAGGCGCGCCTCACTCCGCGCCAGGGCATCCTCGGCCCGTTTGCGCTCGGTGATGTCCAGCATGATGCCCACCAGGCCCGAGAAGGCGTTGCCGACATGGTCGACCACGGACTTGTGGAAGATCACGTCGCGCTCGGAGCCGTCGGCGTAGACCACACGGGATTCGTAAGCCTGCTTGCCCCCCTGGCGCATCAGCGCCACATCATGCTCGTGGTACACCTTGGCAAGATGGGGTGGGGCGACGTCGTGGACCGTCTTGCCCAGGATCTCGTCGAGGGGGATGCCCAGGTACTCGGCGAAGGCCTGATTGCCGCCCACGTACACGCCGTGGCGGTTCTTGTAGAAGATAGGCGCGGGGAGGGCGTCGAGCACGGCCTGGAGGAAGCGCGCCTGCTCCTCGCGTACCTCTTCGGTCCACTTGCGGGAAGTCACGTCCTCGAACACGCTCAGGAGTACGGCGCCCTCGGCGGGCATCTCCAACCGGCTCGTGCGAATGGCCATCCACCGGATGGGCCCAGCCGTGGCCATGACGGCCATGGGCTCGCCCTCCGAGGGCGCCTGCTCGTAGTCGGCTGCATGGTCGGCGCTGGTTAGGAAGCGGAGCTGGTCGTCGGTCAGCACCGCCTGTGCCTGGCGGCCTACAGCGCGGTCGCCTGGGATCCCCAGGAGCTCGGCGGCTTTGGCGTTCCAGACGGCGATGCGGCCGTCTCGTGCCGCCCGCACGCAGACGCCAAGGGGCAACGCCTCCAATAGGCTGAAGACGTCGGCCGGCTCCCAGCTAGTCGGCCATGATCGCGACATGCGATCCCCGGCTCTCTTCCCCGATGCAACGCCCCGCCCTACCCCATGGCAATATCGGTATGCACCCGAGTTTCTTCGCCACCGGCAAAGACTCCTGGATTCGGAGGCGGCCCCGCGGGCATCGCGAACTGGCTCCCCATGAGCAGTGGTGCGGCCGACACACCCTCTGCGCCGGGCCGGGGCATCGCCCTGGCACTCATGGCGCGCCGGCCCTTGCGTGGCAGAGTCAAGACCCGTCTCGCCCGCACCCTCGGAGCCGACGCCGCCCTGCGGCTTTACCGTGCGATGACCGAAGACACTTGGGAGCTACTGGGGCAAGCTGGCTTGCCGAGGTACTTGTATGCCGAAGGCGACCCATGGCTGGACGGCGCCGCCGAGGTTCTCGCCCAGCACGGAGGACCCTTCGGAGAGAGGGTCGACCGTCTGCTGGTGGAGCTGGGACGCCGGGGCCATGCGGGCTGCGTGGTGCTGGGGGCCGATACGCCTCATCTGGATCCCGAGCTGCTGGCGGAGGGTATCGCGTGGGTCGCCTCGGCCGCAGGCTCGGGCGCCTTGGTGGTCTCGCCTTCGGAGGATGGGGGCCTGGTGCTGCTGGGATCCTCTCTGCCTCAAGTTGCGCTCCTGGCCGATCTGGCCTGGGAGACGGATCAGCTCATCAAGCACTTCTGGGAGTGGAGCCCCGACCCGGCCGATGTGCCCTACAAGGGTTACCTCGTCACCCGCGCCTTCGATCTGGACGATGAGGACGATCTCAGGCGTATGCTCGCCTGCGAGCCCCACGATCGCGCCCCGAGGACGCGCGCCGTCGCCCACGAACTGCTGTGTGGCTAGCCCTTCGCGCCGACGGGACGGCACCTTGCCTGCGTCAGCCCCCCAACAGCAGCCATCGATCCCCTCGCCGACTCACCTCGCCGACGTTGTGACCATGCCCTTCGTGGACCGGCTGCGCGCCACGGGGGCCGATCCCATGCGGCCCGGCCGCGCCGAGTACCTCCTGATGAACCTGGGCCTCCACTGCAACCTGAGCTGCCGGCACTGCCACCTGGGGGCAGGTCCGCACCGCCGGGAGCACATGGACCGTGCGGTGATGGAAGCTTGCTTGCGGTTCTGCCAGGAGTCGGGGATCACCGAGCTGGACCTGACGGGCGGGGCGCCTGAGCTGAACCCGAGCTTCCGGTGGCTGGTAGAGGAGGCCCGCGCGAGGCGCCTGGGCGTTACCGACCGGTGCAACCTGGCCGTCCTCTCGGAGCCCGGACAGCAGGACTTAGCTGAGTTCCTGGCTCGGAACCAGGTCCGAGTCATGGCCTCCCTCCCGGATCTCTCGCCCAAGGCGACCGACGGCATGCGCGGGGGCCGGGCCTTCGAGCGATCTCTGGAGGGGCTGCGGCGGCTCAACGCCCTGGGCTATGGGAGCGGCGATCTCGTGCTGACCCTGGTCCAGAACCCGCCCGGGCCCGAACTGCCGGAGCCCTCGGCAAGGGTGGAGGCTAGGTTCGGGGCCTGTCTGCGCGGCGAGTACGGCATCGAGTTCACCCATCTGGAGACACTCCCGAATCTCCCCATCGGCGGTTTCCTCGATGGCCTGACGGCCCGGGGCGGGCTGAGGGAATACATGGCCTTGCTGGAGGGAGCCTTCAAGCCGCCCGCCCAGGTAGCCCGGCTGTGCTGTCGCAGCACTCTCACCGTGGCTTGGGATGGCACTCTGTTCGACTGCGACTTCAACCAGGCGGTGGGCTGGCCCCTCCTCCGGGGCGGTGTGCGCCATATCGGCGAGGACGACCTCGACGCTCTGACTGACCGGCGAGTCCGCTGCGGCGACCACTGCTATGGCTGCATGGCCGGCGAGCCGCTCTAGCCGAAGCTCCGCCATATCGGAGGTGCATGCATGGAGACACCGAGAGGTCCTGTGTGGATCGGGCGAGGGATCACCGCCGTTCTGGTGGGACTGGGCATCGCCGGCTTGGTGTTCGTGCTCAGCAAGGCGACCGCCGAGCCGCCCCCGGCACTCACAGTACCCAGCATTTCGCTGGAGAAGAAGGACTTCGACTACGAGCCCCTGCGGCGGGTCCACGAGGAGTTCGTCGAGGAGGGCGGCCTGGTGGACTACGCCGGCCTGAAGGAAGACCCCACCGACCTTGATGCCTTCCTGGCCGAGGTCAAGCGGGTCAGCCCACACACAAACCTGGCCACTTTCCCGAGCCGGAACGAGGCCTTGGCGTACTGGATCAACGCTTACAACGCATGGATGCTCAAGGCGGTCATCGAGGCCTACCCCATCGACTCGGTCCAGGACATCTCCGAGGATCCGGGCGTGTTCGATGCCAAGGGGCGGGTATGCGGCGGCGAGGACCTGACCCTGAACGAGATCGAGCACCAGATCATCCGGGTGGACTTCCTGGAGCCCAGGGCCCATTTCGCCGTCAACTGCGCGTCCATGGGGTGCCCTTGGCTGCCCCAGCAGCCCTTCCTGCCCGAGGGGCTGGACGGGCAGCTTGACCATGAGACCCGGCGGTTCTTCGGGGCCCCATCACACCTGGTGATCGACCACGGCGGCAGCACTGTCCGGCTGAGTCCTATCATGAAATGGTATGAGGAGGATTACCTGATCTGGCTCGAGGAGGAGCGCGGACTCCAGGACCCCAGCGTGCTCGATTATGTGAAGCTCTACATCCCCGAGGGCAAGGCCTCGACCATCAGCGACGAGTTCGAGATCAGGTGGCTGGAGTACGACTGGGCGCTCACCGACGCGAATGCCGAGTGGGGCGAGCGGCCGGTTACGCTGGACTGATGGGCTGGCGGACATGCGGAGCGGGCGGGGCCCCGTGGCCCCGCCC
>WJIW01000028.1 GCA_014730065.1 Armatimonadia bacterium
GTCTTCGGCCGCAACGAGCCCGTGGACCTCACCACACTCAGCGCCGAGCTACAGCGTCGCAAGGCCTTCGAGCGAGTCGGCGGCGGCGGCTACCTGATGACCCTGTCGTCGGTCGTCCCCACGGCCCGAAACGCGGCCCAATACGCCGAGATCGTGCGGGACAAGTCCCTGCTACGAAAACTCATCGAGGCCTGCGACGAGATCGAGGACCGGGCATACCGGGGCGAGGAGGAGGCTCGGCGGGTGCTCGATGAGGCCGAAGCCCAGCTCTTCTCCGTAACCGAGCAGCGCGTCACCTCCGAGCTGTCGCGCATCGGGCCCATCATGCGCGAAGTCCACGACCGCATCGAAGACCTGGCCCGCAATCGCAAGCCGACGGGCCTCCCGACGGGGCTGAAGGCACTGGACAACATCCTCGGTGGCCTCCAGGAGAGCGACCTCATCATCCTGGCCGCCCGGCCTTCCATGGGGAAGACCTCGCTGGCGATGAACATCGCCTCCAACATCGCCATCCGCGCCCAGATCGAGGACACCGACTCGGAGGAGGGAACGCGGCGGCCCGTGGTGGCGATCTTCTCCCTGGAGATGTCCAAGGAGTCCCTGGTCGAATCGATGCTCTGCGCCGAGGCCCGCTACAACGGCGACCGAATCCGCAAGGGCACCGTGGCCAAGCACGACTGGGGCCCCCTCGGCGACGCCGCGTCCCGCATCTACGACGCCGACGTCTACGTGGACGATACTCCGGGGATCACTCCCCTGGAGATCCGAGCCAAGGCACGCCGGATCAAGGCGCGCTACGGGCTGGACGCCGTCTTCGTGGACTACCTCCAGCGGATTGCCCCCGCCCGCCGCTTCGACAGCGAGCATCTGGCGGTGGGCGAGGCGGCTCGGGAGATGAAGACCCTGGCCCGCGAGCTCAATGTGCCGGTGTTCGTCCTCTCGCAGCTCTCCCGCAGGGTCGAGCAGCGCACCACCAACCCCGAGGAGATGCGGCCCATGCTCTCTGACCTTCTGGCATCGGGCTTCATCGAGGCCGAGGCCGACGTCATCGCCTTCTTGTACCGTCCCGAGTACTATCGCCAGCTCCGGAACAAGGAGGAAGGCGACGACGCTCCCGAGGACCGGGAGCTCGGCGAGGGAGTTCCGGAGGAGGCCGAGGTCATCGTCGGGAAGCACCGCAATGGTCCGACGGGGGTGGCGCGGGTGGCCTTCTTCCGGCACTGGCGCCGATTCGATGACTGGGCCTCGGGCTCAGGCCAGCAGCCACCGCCGGGCTAGCTGTATGCATGGGGAGGGCCGGTATGGTCGGAGAGTTCTTCGTACGGATGAACCTGGACTGCTGGAGCTTCTTCCTGATGGGCATCGGCGCCCTGCTGGTCCTTAGTCAGGTCGCCGTGTTCCGCGCGCGCTACCTGTACGTGGGTATCCTCGGCCTGGCCATGGTCATCACCGCCGTCCGGCGGGCCGTGGACCCGTCGGAGGTGGTCCGTTGGGTGCTACTCGTCGCCCAGATCCTGGCGTTCGGGCTTGCTGGCGTGCTCATGGTCCACCACTCGTGGAGCAACTCACGGAGGATCCGCCTGGAGCGCGAGGAGCGTGAGCGGAAGCTGGTGGAGGAGCTACAGGAGATCGCGGACGGGGCTCGCCGGAAGAAGGACGAGGGCGGGGACGGCGAGTAGCTGGCTCTAGTCCCGGAGCAGCGCGGAGATGCCCTCTTGGCGTGAGGCGATGTCCTCGGCCAGATCCACCACCAGGGACCTGGGCAGGGGGTCCGAGGGCCGCATCAGGGCCAGGCTCTCCTCCCAGAAGGCGGGTGCCGTAAGCCCCTCGAACCGGACGGCACCTGCCACATTGGCCACATAGTTCGAGAGGTAGGCCACCGCCGCGCTTGGCTGGTGCTCCTCGGGCGCTACGACCGGCGCGTGGTGAAATCGGGCGACCACGCGGATGGCGTCGGGCAGCCGCCATGCCTCGGCGAGCCATCCCCCCACCTCCGGGTGGGTGGTGCCCAGGACCTCCAGCTCGGCCTCGACCGGATCCACTCCCTGACCCGCAGCCAGCTCCCATGCTTCGCAGGCTTCATCGTGGGCCAGGGCCAGGAGGGCGAGGACGCCGATGTCGTGCAGCAGCCCGAGGGTCAGGAGCGTCCCCGGCCGGATGCTGGGCAGCCAGCCTGCCATCTCCTGAGCCGCGCTGGCGGCGCTCCAGGAGTGCTGCCAGTAGGCCATGAGCGTCTCTCGGGGAATGCGGCCCTCGAACTCGGCGTTCAGGCATTCGCCCAGGACGATGCTGCTGATCATCTGGGCGCCCAGCACGACCACCGCGCGGTCGACGGAGACCACGGGTGAGCGGAGGGCAAATAGCGAGGAGTTGGCGACCCGCAGCACCCGGGCCGAAAGGGCGGTATCCTGCTGGATCAGATCGCCCAGGTCCCGGGCCGAGGCCTCGGGGTCTTGGGCCTTCCGGATCACCTGGGCCGCGATCATCGGCAGGTGGGGCAGGTCATACAGCTCCTTGACCTGGGTCATCAGCATGTCGCGCAGGGCCGACACGTGCCCCACCACTCCTGTCGGGCGCCGCACGGCGATGGGAGCCGCGGCGCAGGGCTAAGGGTACATCTTAGCGTACCAGGGTGGCGGGACCTGCCTCGGGTCGCACGCCTCTGCCAGGGGATCGACCACTGGGCGCGAAATACGGTGGCGAGACCGGGAGGAAGCCCGATGAGCAGCCATGCCGCTCGCCCGCACGTGTTGATCGCCCTCATCAGTGTCGTCTGGCCCGTGCCGGTAGGAGCCGCCGAGCTGCGCGTGGGGCCGGAGGCCGACTTCTCCGCGATCCAGGCGGCCGTGGACGCCGCCGAACCGGGGGACGTCGTGCTCCTCGCGCCCGGCACGTATCGGGAGGAAGTCCGAGTCGACGGCCCGGGTGGCGCGGGGATCACTCTCCGGGCCGACGGAGACTTGGGCCAGGCCATCCTCAGCGGAGCGGACATCATCTCCGATTGGGAGCCTGCCCCGGACGTGGGCCCCGGCGTGTATCGCCACGGGCCGTGGGAGCATGTCTGGATCGGCTGGACCGAGGACATGAGCCATGGCGCCCCGCCGCCCGTGGGCCGCTCCGAGCAGGTCATCTGGAATGGGCGGCTCCTGACCCATGTGCTGACCAAGGACGAGCTGGCGCCGGGCACGTTCCTCGCCGATCCCAAGGACGACAAGGCTCTGTACGTCCGCCTGCCCCAGGACGCCAGCCCCTCCGATGGGATCATCGAAGCATCGGTCCGCACGGCGCCTTTGGCAATCACGGGCGAGGGCGTGACCGTGGAGGGCCTGGTGGTTCGCCATGCCGCGAACATGGCCCAGCATGGCGCGATCAGTGTCGAGGGCAGTGGCCACACAATCCGGGGCTCGGTGGTCGAGTGGACCAATGGCAACGGCCTGAGCTTCCGCGGCGATCACATCACCTTGGACTCGGTGATCAGCCGGTACAACGGCCAGATCGGGATGGGCGGCGGGGGCGAAGACTGCCTGCTGACCGATTGTGCGCTGCTGCACAACAACCAGAAGGGCTTCTCGTCGGGCTGGGAGGCCGGTGGGATCAAGATCACCCACGCCTTGCGAGTCGACGTCATCGGCACGCTGGCCATGGGCAACGGCGGCACGGGGATCTGGTACGACATCGACAACCGGGAGTGCGAGATCGCGGGCTGCGTGGCCGTCGACAACCGGGATAGCGGCATCTTTGTGGAGATCAGCGGGCTGGGCGGATTCGACATCCACCACAATCTGTGCGTCAACAACGGTCTCGGCGGCGACTGGGCATCGGGCGGAATCTGCCTCGGCGAGAGTACCGATTGCGACGTGCGCTACAACCTCTGCGTCGCCAATCCCACGGGTATCTCCATTCGCGAGCAGGGCCCGCGGGAGCTCGAGGGCCGAGGGGGCGAGCGGCTCAGCTACCGCAATGAGCGGCATCACATCCACCACAATCTCATGGCGGGAAATGCCCGGGCCCAGTTCGGTCTCTGGTGGGATAACGTCCACTTCGGCCCCCACCCGTCGCCCGATGTGAGCATGGCCGGCACGCCCCTGGACCCCCTCGCGGCGGGCATCCAGGTGCATGACAACCTCTACATGTCGCCGCCGGGAGTGCCGCCCGTGGCTTGGGGGGTGGGCTGGCGGGAGAAGAGCCAGGTGTTCGCCGATCTGGCGGCTTTCACCGAGGCCACGGCGCTGGGCGAGGGGGCCCGGTCGATCGAGCTGAGCGAGCTGGCGCAGGCCCTGCAAGCCCTCGGCTTGGGCGACCTGAGCGTCGTGGCCCGGCAGGCACTGGCGGAGCACGGCGCTCTGGGCCCGCCGAGCCTACCCGGGCCCGACACCGACTAGCTGGTCGCTCTGCCACCGAGGAGCTGGGGTGACGCCATGGAACAACATGGTAGGCACCCATTGCCAGGGAGGATCGCCATGACCTCGGAGACCGCCAAGCGCTCCTTAGCCAAGGCCCTGACCGCCGGGCCCGATGACCTCGCACCGGCCACCCGCGCACTGCGCGAGGAGGTCCTCGCCGACGCCGACCTGTACCACGACAGGCCCTTGCTGGTCGCCGAGGCCTTTCGTGCCACCGAGCGCGAGCCCTGGATGCAGAAGCGCTGGGCCGCGGCCAATGCCAAGGTACTGGCCGAGTGCCCCATCAAGATCCGACCGGGCGAGCGTCTCGTGGGATGGCATCCCTCGACCCACCCCGATGAAGCGATGCGGGCCGAGATCCACGCCGCGAGGGAGTACCTCGCCTCCCAAGGGTACTACGTCCCAGCCTCCGAGGGGCACATGGCTCTGGACTACCCGAAGATCCTGGCCGAGGGGCTGGATGGGCGGCTGGAGCGGATCCGGACCGTGCCCGACGCCCACCCTGTCACGTCGCCCGGACGCCCCCACGCGGCCGCCTTCGCCGAGGCCTGCGAGACCAGCTTGGCTGCTCTCCAGGGCTTCATCGAGCGCTATGCCGACTTGGCGCTGCGGGAGGCCCAGCAAGCTGGCGATCCCGAGTGGCGGGCGGAGCTGGAGCGCATCGCCGCCGACTGCGAGCACGTCGCGCACCATCCCGCCGAGACGTTCCGGCAGGCGCTCCAGCTCATGTGGTTCACCTTCCTGGCCGCGGCCATGGAGGCCAGCGAGACTCACCACTGCTTCGGGCCCGGCCGCATCGATCAATACCTGCTCCCCTATCTGGAGGCGGACCGGGCGGCGGGTGTGATCGATGAGGGCGATGTGGACGACCTGCTCGATCAGCTCTTCATCAAGTGCAACGAGTTCCACGGCGCCGAGATGATGAGTGCGTTGATCATCGTCATTGGCGGCCGGACGTCTGCGGGCGAGGACGCCACGAACGAGCTGTCGTACCGGATGCTTCGGTGCAGTGATCGGGTGCGGATGTACTTCCCCGGTGTGGACATCTCGTGGCACGAGGACATGCCCGAGGACTTCGTGCGCCAAGCCTGCCAGCTTCTGCGCAACGGCAAGGGACAGCCGTCCTTCTTCAATGATGCCGCCATCATCCGGGGGCTGGAGCGGCATGGGGTTCCCTACGAGCACGCCGTGGACCATCTGCCCAGTACCTGCACCGAGACCTCCATCGCCGGGCGGTGCAACCCCTGGGTCGCTTGGCCGTACATGAACCTGCCCAAGGCCCTCCTCGACGCTCTGGCGGCGACCCCCGATGACGCTTCGTGGGAGGATCTCCTCTCGGCCACCGACGAGCACATTCGGCGAGCTGGCGAGGAAGCCATCGCCATGGGCATCGAGCACCAGGCCGTAGCCGCCATGCACCGGCCCTTCCCGCTGCTGTCATGCTTCATTGACGGCTGCATCGAGTCGGGCACCGACATCAGCCACGGCGGGGCTGTCCACAACTTCCTCCAGCCCGAGGGCGTGGGCGTGGTCACCGTGGTCGACTCCCTGGCGGCGATCAAGAGCCTGGCCTTCGATGGCGACCATCGCCTCGCGGACTTCAAGGCGGTCCTCGCCTCGGACTGGAAGGGCTTCGAGGACCTGCATCGCGAGGTGCGGCTGAGGGCACCCCGGTACGGCAACGACGATGGGTGGATCAACGGGCTGTTCGCCCGGGTTGCCGGCACGTGGTGCGAGGCCATCGAGGGCAGCCTCAACTACTACGGCGGACCCGTTCTGCCCGGATTCCTGGGATGGGTCGTGTGGATCGGCTACGGCGAGCAGACGCCCGCCACGCCCGATGGCCGGAAGTCCGGCGAGCCCCTGAGCAGCAGTATGGCCCCTCGCCCGGGAGCGAAGCTGAAGGGCATTCCATCGATGATCCTATCCGCCGGAGAGTTCGACAACTCCCGCGGGCTGGGCGGCACCACCTACAACGTTCGGTTCAGCGGCGACGACCTGGCTGCCGAGGGAGGTCCCGACCGGCTGAAGGCCATCGTGGAGACGGCCCTGGGCCAGGTCGGGCTCTATATGCTCCAGATCGATGTCACCAGCACCGAGACCCTCCGGGAGGCGCAGCGATCGCCCGACGAGTACGCGGACCTCTTCGTCCGTATCGGAGGCTACCTGGTCTCCTTCACCCATCTGCCCGCCCATGCCCAGGAGGAGGTCATCGAGCGGACGGAGCTGGGCCTGTGAAGGAGGCACTGAGGCGGCAGCTCCGGGCGGTGGCGGGCACCGTGTTCGATGTCGACGAGACGGCGACTCACGACGGGCCCGGCCTCCGGATGGCGGTCTACCTCAAAGGCTGTCCGCTGTCGTGCCTGTGGTGCCACAGTCCCGAGTCCATACGCCCCGACCCCCAGATCGTGCGGTACCAGACCAGGTGCTCGGAGTGCGGGGCCTGCTTGGAGGTATGCCCCGAGGGGCTGCGGGCGCTGAGCGACCAGGCTGGCTCCGACCCCGGGAAATGCCGCCAGTGCCTGGCATGCGTGTCGGCGTGCCCCA
>WJIW01000266.1 GCA_014730065.1 Armatimonadia bacterium
GGCCCGCCCGGGCGGCGGCGCCTCGCGAGGAGGACATCCATGGCCGTTGAGCTGATCTCCGTCGGCACGGAGCTTCTGCTGGGTCAGATTACCGACACGAACGCCACCTACATGTCCCAGCGTCTCGCCCAGATCGGGCAGAACGTGCACTTCCGAACCACCGTCGGCGACAACCAGGAGCGCATCGTCGCCTGCATCCACAGGGCCATGGACCGCGCGGACATCGTAGTCCTCTGCGGCGGCCTGGGGCCCACCTCCGACGACCTCACAAGGGAAGCCATGGCCGAGGCTTGCGGCCGGGGGATGCATCGGGATCCAGGCTCCGAGGAGGCCATCCAGGCGATTTTCTCCGCTCGGGGGATACCCATGGTGGAGATGAACCTCAAGCAGGCCGATGTACCCGACGGCGGTGAGGCCATCCCGAACTGCTGCGGCACGGCGCCGGGGGTGTTCCTGGAGCACGAGGGTACGCTGCTCTTCGCCGTTCCGGGGGTTCCGCGCGAGATGCGGGCCATGGTCGACGACGCGGTAGTTCCCGCCCTGCAAGAGCGAGGCCTGGCGGGCACGGGTACCATCGTCAACCGCGTACTTCGAGTCATCGGGCTGGGAGAGTCGACCTGTGCCCGACGCGTGGAGGACTTGCTCCTTCGTCAACAGAATCCAACACTTGCACCTCTAGCCGGCAAGGGCGAGGTGAGCCTGCGGATCACGGCCAAAGCGGCTAGCGAATCCGAGGCCCGGAAGATGATTGCCGGTCTGGAGGACGAAATCCGTGGTAGACTAGGCGATCACGTGTTCGGGGCCGATGACGAGAGCCTGGAGCGGGTCGTGGTCGAGATGCTAACGGGCCGCGACGCCACTCTGGCCACGGCGGAATCGTGCACAGGTGGCCTTATCGGAAGTAGGATAACGGATGTAAGCGGAAGCTCCCGGTGCTATGCTGGGGGCGTGGTGAGCTATAGCAACGAGACGAAAATGGCACTGCTCGGTGTGGACCGGCTGATCCTCGAGCAGCATGGAGCCGTCAGTCACGAGGTGGCGGAGGCGATGGCGATAGGCGTTCGCCGCCACCTGGGTACGCAGTACGGAGTCTCGGCGACGGGCATCGCCGGCCCCGGCGGGGGAACCGACGACAAACCCGTCGGGTTGGTCTATATAGGGATAGCGCACGAGAACGGAGCATCCGTGGAGAAGCATCGATTCACGAATGACAGACTTGATATTAAGTTCCGGACCTCGCAAGCTGCCCTTGATCTGATCCGCCGAGCGCTCATCGAGTCGGGCCCGCATTAGGCGGGCGGCTCCCATGCCAGCGTCTCGCGCCGCGTAGCTCTCCCATCTGCGCGATGGGTGGAGAGCTTCATGCAGGTCATGCGACTATTCGTGGCCGTGCCGGCGGAGGAGCGACTCCGCGAGGCTCTGTTGGCTGTACAGGCTGAGCTCCGCTCCGAGCTGGGCGATCAGGTCAAGTGGGAGCGCCCCCAGAACCTACACCTCACATTGAAGTTCCTCGGCGATGTGCCCGTGGCGGGCATCGACTCGGTGTTCCAGGTCATCCAGCAGACGGCAGTGGAGTTCCCGACCGCAGCCCTTCCCGTGCGTGGCCTGGACGCCTTCCCGCGTGCCCAGCGACCACGGGTGCTGGTCCTCTCGCTGGCTGACCCCGAAGGAGTGGCCCACGGCATCGCCCAGAGGCTCGAGGACGACTTGGCGGCCCTGGGCTTCCAGCGCGACCGCCGCCGCTTCAAGCCCCACATCACCCTGGGACGGGCCAAGCGCCACGCTCGGCTGCCCGATGTGGAGCCCCTCCTCGAGAGCATCGATGTGTCGCCCGTCCAGGAGCTGTATATGGACGCCCTGACGGTATTCCAGAGCGAATTGTCCTCCTCCGGAGCGACCTACACGGTCATGGCCGAGGAGCCCCTGGGTGCTGACATTGAAGCCCCAGACGATGAAATGAGATGAAACCCGAAGGATCGGGCATGTTGTCTTGTCTGGATCGATAACCGACGCAGAGGAGTTTTAGGAGATGGCAACCACGGCCCCATCGAGCGAAGACAGGAAGAAGGCCCTCGACGACGCCCTCGCCTCGATCGAGAAGTCCTACGGCAAGGGCGCGATCATGCGCATGGGCGAGGCTCCCCAGACCGTTCAGTCGGGCGTCATCCCAACGGGCAGCTTAAGCCTAGACATAGCCCTGGGTGTCGGCGGGGTGCCCCGGGGGCGGATCGTGGAGATCTACGGCCAGGAGTCCTCGGGTAAGACCACGCTCGCCCTGCACATCCTGGCCAGCGCCCAGCGGCAGGGCGGTACTGTGGCGATCATCGATGCCGAACATGCATTGGACCCGGGCTACGCCGCGTCCATCGGTATGGACGTGGACGAGCTGATCGTGTCCCAGCCCGACTTCGGTGAGCAGGCCCTGGAGATCGCCGATGCCCTGGTGCGAAGCGGCGCCCTCTCGGCGGTGGCCGTGGACTCGGTGGCCGCCCTGGTGCCGCGCACCGAGATCGAGGGCGAGATGGGCGATGCCCATGTGGGCCTTCAGGCCAGGCTCATGTCCCAGGCCCTGCGTAAGCTGGCGGGGTCAGTGAAGCGGTCGAACACCTGCGCCATTTTCATCAACCAGGTCCGGGAGAAGATCGGCGTCATGTTCGGCAATCCCGAGACGACCCCCGGCGGCCGGGCCCTGAAGTTCTGGTCGTCGGTGCGCCTGGAGGTCCGGCGGGCCGAGACACTCAAACGGGGCGAAGACGCCGTGGGGGTTCGGGCCAAGGTCCGGATCGTCAAGAACAAGGTAGCCCCGCCCTTCAAGAAGGCCGAGTTCGACATCGTGTTCGGCGAGGGCATCTCGTACGAGGGCGACCTGATCGACCTGGGCCTGGAGCACAAGATTCTCACCAAGAGTGGCACCTGGTTCAGCTACGGCGACGAGCGGCTGGGCCAGGGCCGGGAGAACGCGCGGGATTTCCTCAAGGAGAACACCGAGATCGCCGAGGAGATCGCCGGCAAGATCCGGCAGGCGTCGGGCATCGAGGACTTGCCCGAGCCCGAGGAAGCAGACGAGCCCTCGGAGGATGACGAGCAGGCCGACGAGGAGTAGCGACGGCCCCCTTGGGCCCCGAAAGGAGAACGACCGAAAGCGATAGGGTGCGACCAGCCGGCGCTTGCCGGCGAGTGAGGAGCGTCCCCGCTTGGGGACCCGGGCTCCCACACAGAGTGCCTCGGGCGGGATAACCCTCGTGCCGCCCGGGGTCCCGAAGCGCAACGCACGGCAGTCAATGCCGCGGCGCTTCGACGGAGCTGGGATGGGGCGAATCCCCATCCGGGAGGTGAACGAGGATCGAATACATCGTTGGTGCAGCAATAGCTGTCTTTGGAATCGTCGTCGGGGTGTACTTCTGGATCCGGGGCAACGCCGCCCGGACCGAAGCCGAGGCCGAGCTCAAGCAGCGCGAGGCCGCGATCACGCAGCGCGAGTCGGACATGGACCGCCAGATCGAGGCCCGGCGCAAGGAGCTGGATGTAGAGGCCAAGGAGAAGGCCCTGGCGTACCGCAACGAAGTCGAAGCCGAGTTCAAGGAGAAGCGCGCCGACCTGAACCGGCTGGAGAAGCGCCTGGACCAGAAGGAGGATTCCCTGGACCAGCGCGTGGCGCGACTGGAAGAGAAGGAAAAGCAGCTCACCACCCGCCAAAGCGAGGTGGACGATCTGTACGCGGAAGCCGAGAAGGTGGTGGCCGACCAGCGCGCCACCCTCGAGCGCATCGCCAGCCTCTCCACCGAGGACGCCCAAGCGGAGCTGAGGCGGCAGGTGGAGGACGAGATGCGCCACGAGACCGCGCGCCTCGTCAAGGATCGTCTGGACGAGGCCGAGCGGGAAGCGGAGCGCAGGGCTCGGGAGATCATCACCCTGGCCGTGCAGCGCTGCGCCGTCGATCAGGTGGCGGCGACCACGGTGTCCGTGGTGCCCCTGCCGAGCGACGATATTAAGGGCCGGATCATCGGCCGAGAGGGCCGGAACATCCGGGCCTTCGAGGGGCTGACGGGGGTCGACCTGATCATCGACGATACCCCCGAGGCCGTGGTTGTCTCGTCCTTCGATCCCGTGAGAAGAGAGACGGCCCGCATAGCACTTACCGCCCTCATCACCGATGGCCGGGTGCATCCCGGCCGCATCGAGGAGATGGTCAACCAGGCTAAGGCCGAGGTTGATCAGCGTATGAAGGAGGCCGCCGAGGAGGCGCTTCTGGCCGTGGGCTCACCGCCCATTCATCAGGAGCTGGTCAAGCTCCTGGGCAAGCTGAAGTTCCGCACCTCGTACGGTCAGAACGTGCTGACCCACTCCGTGGAGATGGCCCATCTGGCCGGTATGATGGCCTCCCAGCTCGGGCTTAACGAGGCCATCGCCAAGCGGGGCGCACTCCTACACGACATCGGCAAGGCGGTGGATTTCGAGACCGAGGGCCATCACGCCGTCATCGGCGCCGACCTGGCCCGCCGGTACAACGAGCCCGAGTCGGTCATCAACTGCATCGAGGCCCACCACGAGGACACTCCCTTCAGTTGCATGGAGGCCGTCCTGGTGCAGGCCGCCGATGCGGTGTCGGCCTCCAGGCCCGGCGCCCGGCGCGAGAGCCTGGAGTCGTACATCAAGCGACTCGAGGGCCTGGAGCGCATCGCCGAGAGCTTCAAGGGCGTGGAGAAGTCGTACGCCATCCAGGCCGGACGCGAGATCCGGGTCATGGTCAACCCCGACAGTATGGATGACGCTCTGGCGGCGACCCTGGCCAGGGACATCGCCAAGCGCATCGAGGATGAGCTGCAGTACCCGGGCCAGATCCGGGTCACTGTCATACGAGAGGTGAGAGCGGTCGACTATGCCAAATAGCTGAGCCGCGGGAGTCCGGCCCTGGCAGAGCCGGACTCCCCTTCCGGAAACGAGGAAGCCGTGAGAATCCTCTGCATCGGCGATATTGTGGGCAAGCCGGGCCGCCAGGCCTTTTTGGAGCTGGTCCCCGGGCTCCGCGAGAGGCTCGATCTCGACTTCGTCATCGTCAACGGGGAGAACGCGGCCGGGGGCTTCGGCCTCACGCCGCCCATCGCCGACCAACTGCTCCAGGGCGGCGCCGACGCCATCACCAGCGGCAACCACGTCCTCTCCAAGAAGGAGCTGGAGCCGTACCTGGCCACCTCCGAGCGGCTACTGAGGCCCGCGAACTGGCCGCCCGGCACGCCGGGCCGCGGGGCCACGGTGCTGCCCGCGCGCACGGGGCAGCCGGTGGGTGTGGTGAATCTCCAGGGCCTGGTCTTCATGGAGGCACTAGACTGCCCCTTCCGTCGAGGCAAGGCCATCCTCGACGAGCTGAGGGAGCGCACGCCGATCCTACTCGTGGACTTCCACGCCGAAGCGACGGCCGAGAAGGTGGCTTTCGCCCACTTCGTCGACGGCATCGCGTCGGCGGTGGTCGGTACCCATACCCATGTCCAGACGGCCGATGAGCGCATACTGCCCGGCGGAACGGCCTTCATCTGCGACATGGGGATGACGGGGCCTTACCATTCGGTTATCGGCATGAACCCCGACATCATCGTCGAGAAGTTCGTGTACAAGCTGCCCCGACGGTTCGAGGTGGCGGGCGATGATGCCGTGCTGTGCGGCGCACTCGTAGACGTGGACGAAGAGACCGGACGGGCGAGCTCCATCGAGCGGATCCGCGAGCCCGCCGGCGGAAAGGGCGACAGATAGTGGCGCAGGACCTGAAGGCACTGCTCGCGCGGATCGACGACGGGCGGGAGGAGATCGTGCGCCTGACCTCGCGCCTTCTGGCCGTCGAGAGCGTGCGGCCGGAGCCGCCGGGCGGCGAGGACCCCATCGGCGCTGGATGCCGGGAGTGTCTGGAGCTCGCCGCCGACCTATGCCGCCAGCGCGGCATGGAGGTGCGGACCCACGGTGACCAGGTCGTCGTCGCCGAGATGGGCGCGGGAGCGGAGAATGTCGCCTTCGCCATCCACGTGGACACCGTCCCCGCCGGCGATGGTTGGACCCACCCACCCTTCGGGGGCGTGGTCACCGAAGGCGAGGTATGGGGCCGGGGCGCCCAGGACGACAAGGGCCCCCTCGCCTCGGTCCTCGGCGCCCTGGATGCCATCACCGAGCTGGGTCTGCCGCTCCGGCGACGGGTCACCCTCGTCATTGGCAGCGACGAGGAGACGGGCGTGTGGCGCGACCTGAATGCCTTCCACGCCGCCGAGCCCATGCCC
>WJIW01000267.1 GCA_014730065.1 Armatimonadia bacterium
ACTCATCGCACTGCACGTATCCGCGCTCGACCTCGACTCCCACGTCCTCCAGGCCCAGATCCTCCGACAGGGGCCGCCTCCCGATGGCCACCAGCAGCTTCTCGGCCTCGAAGGTGGACGATTCCCCGTCCTCGCTCTCGGCGGTCACCTTCACGCCGGCATCGCCCGGCTCGGCGCCCGTGACCTTCACGCCGCAGTGGATGTCACAGCGCTTGCGGTAGACCCGCTGAAGCTGCTTGCTGATGTCCTCGTCCTCCAGGGGGAGCACCCTGGGCAGCAGCTCGAGCACCGTCACCTCGCAGCCATAGGTGGAGAGCACGTACGCGAACTCCATCCCGATGGCACCGGCGCCGAGGATGATGACGGATTCGGGCACGGCCTCTAGGTTGAGGGCGTGGTCGGAGGTGATGATCCGCTCACCATCGGCCTCCATGTCGGGCAGCAAGCGGGGCACCGAGCCGGTAGCGACGATGATGTGGCCCGCCTCCAGAACCCGCTCGCCGTCCTCGGTATCGACGGTTACCTCTTTGGGTCCCGAGACCCGTCCGCGGCCGATGATGGTGGTCACGCCGGCGCCCTTGAGGAGGCTCTGGGTGCCCTTGTGGAGCCGCTTGATCACCTTCGATTTGTTGTCCATGGCGGCTTCCATGTCGAAGCTCACGTCGCCGTCCACACACACGCCGAAATCGGCGCTCTCCTTGGCCCACTCCAGAAGCTCGGCGGAGCGGATGAGCGTCTTGGAGGGGATGCACCCACGATGGAGGCAGACGCCGCCCACGGCGTCCATCTCGACGCATGCCGTGGACAGGCCGTGGTGGCTCGCGTACTCGGCGGCCTCGTATCCGCCGGGGCCTCCGCCGATGATGACCAGATCGAAGGTGTTCTCACTCAAGGGTCGTCACTTCCCATTCCGTTGTTTTCAGTCGCGTTCCAGGTCCAGCACGCCCTGGACCAGAGGATGCTCGCACCAGGCGCAGCGGGGCTGGTCGGGGCTCCAATCGGTCACCACGGGCCGGTGGGGCACGTAGGTCTCTCGATGGGTGATGCAGCCGGGGTTGTCGCAGCGCGCGTACGACTCCTTCGGGGTGACGGGCTTGAAGGGCCGCTGACCCGTTGCGAAGGTTTCGTCGGCTAGCATCAGGTCCAGGAGCGCCATCCGGACCGTCACTCCCCCCGCGGCCTGCTCGAAGTACCCGGCGCGAAGATCCTCATCCACCTCGTAGGCGATCTCATCGACCCGGGGCAGGGGATGGAGGATGATCGTATCTGGCCGCATCTTGGAGAGCATCTCGGCATCCACGCGGGGGATCTCTACGTGGCGGAGGCTCTCGGGCAGCCGCTCGCGCTGAAGGCGCGTCATGTAGATCACATCGGCCTCATCGAGGCAGTCCTCCAGGCGGTCAACGCTGTCGATGCGCCCGCCGAATCGCTCCTGGACCTCGTCGACCACGTAGTCGGGCATGGTCAGGCCCTGGGGCGCGACGCACACGATCCGCGCCCCTAGCCGCGCCAGAGCCGTGGCCAAGGAGTGAACCGTCCGGCCCGCGTGCAGGTCTCCGGCGACGGCCACCGTCAGGTCCTCGATTGCGCCTTTGGTCTGGCGAAGGTAGTACAGATCGGTCAGGGTCTGGGTGGGGTGGAGGTGGGCTCCATCGCCGCCGCTCACCAGGGGCAGCTCGGTGTACTCGGCCGCGACCTGGGTGGAGCCTGCGGCGGGATGGCGCATGACTACGGCGTCGGCGTACGCGGCCACCATGCGAATCGTATCGGCGACGGTCTCGCCCTTGGCGACCGACGAGGACCCGGCATCGGAGAAGCCCAGGACCTGCCCCCCCAGCCGCAAGATGGCGCTCTCGAAGGAGAGCCGGGTCCGCGTGCTGGGCTCGTAGAAGAGGACGGCCAGCAGGCGCCGGTCCAGGCGGTCGGGGGCTTGCTGTCTGCTCCGATGGAACACGTCTGCCCGCCGGAACAGGTCCTCCAGATCCGAGTCGGTCAGGTTATCTACCGATACCAGGTGTCCCAAAGGGTCTCTCCCCCATGTGTGGCCCGGCGTCGGGCCGCTCGTTGGCACAGGGGTTCCCCCTGCGATCTTCTGGGCCCTCCGACACGCGCGCCGTGCCCTCGACCACCCGGAAGCCGCCCCCCTTGGCCACGGTACCCACTTCATCCAGTACATCGGCCATGACCCGGGCTAGGCTCCTCACTCCCTGGCTCGTGCGCGCGACCAGGGCCAGACGCCCCCGGGGCCGTAGGCACTGGGCCCCGCCATGGATCAGTGACGCAACCACCTCCCGCCCCGCCCGAATGGGCGGGTTCAGGAGGCACAGATCCGCCCACTGGCGGGCCAGGGCACCGGTGCCATCGGCCACGACTGCCAGCGTGGAATCCGCCAGCCCGTGCCGCTGGGCGTTCAGCCAGGCCAATCCTACCGCCCGTGGGTTGACGTCGACCATGAGGACTTCCCCGGCACCATCGAGCCCCGCGAATATGCCAAGAGCGCCGTACCCGCAGCCCACGTCCAGGACCCGGGCGCCCTCGGCCAGCTCCATGGAGTCCAGGAGTAGCCGGGTGCCTCGGTCGAGGCGCTCAGCGCTGAAGACGCCCCGGTCGGATATCAGGCACAGCTCGCGGCCCCGGGCCTTGGCCCGGATCTCGAAGGGGCTCGAAGGAGCGCTCTGGGAGGTGCTGAAGTAGTGGCCCTCCACGGGGCGAATCACCCCGGACTAGCTGTGGCCGGGGTCGTGCCCTCGGCGGGCCCGGCGGTTGGGGAACCGAGCGCTCCCCCGCAGGGTCTCCATGGCTTGGTCGCCGTCTTCCAGGTCGGCCTCGAAGGCGCGGATCTCGGCGTGGGTAATCAGGCCCGCCTCCCGACGGTCGCCCTGATCGCCGGCTTCGTCCTGATCCGAGAAGAGAATGCGTCCCTCGTCCCATTCATCGAGGGACAGGGTCCTCTGAGCGACTCGCTCGCAGCGACTGCAGATGAACTTCACGTATACGGAGCCCGTGCCCGAGTCGGCGAGATACAGCCCAGCCTCCAGCAGATCTTCCTCACGCACCCGGTTCCCGCACGTGCATCGAATACTATCGCTCATCGCAAACCACCTTGTCATATGCACCCCGACATCATGCCACTCCAGTTCACGCCCCGCAAGAGTCTCCTTGAGGTCCAGGAGGCGCGGGCTTGGTGGGGGAATGAGCGGCTGGATGGAGAGGTGATCCGAGTGGAGCACACCAACGAGAACGACCTGGAATACCGGCACGGTACCCATGGTCCCAAGTACCTGTTTCGGGGGCCGAGACACGAATGGGGCATCATTCTCCTCCGGCCCGGCGACTCCCTGAGCGCCCACAAGCACGCCCAAGTCGAGGAGACTTTCTTCTTCGAATCGGGAACTCCTTGCATGGTCATCGACGGCCGGGAGCATCGGGTCCGGCCCGGCGACGCCTTCCGGCTGGAGCCCATGGAATCCCACGACATCATCAACGATGGCGAGACCGAATGCCGCATCATCTTCATCAAGTGCCCCTACCTCCCCGACGACAAGCAGGCGGTGTAGGGGGGCGAGGGCGTGTTGCGACGCTCGCCCGCGCCCTGGTGCCGGTCAGGATCCGACCGCATGCTCAGGTATGACGACACGTGGGGCGTGTCGAGATTCGGTTATTCTAGCCAGCGCGTGTGGTAGTATAAAGAAAAATGAAAGGGTAAGTGGTGCATAGTTGGCCACAATGCGTGCCTTGCCCCAGCGGGACGGAGCCCTCTGGGATGCGGCCGACTTCATCCTCGATAGCCCTCTGGGCCGCAAGGCTCAGCAGACCGCTGACCAGCCAGGGGTCGGCGTGTTCCTGCGTGACACCATCGCTGAGATCTACCGCCTTCAGTTGAGCTGCCATCTAGCCGAGTTCACAGACCACGGTCTGCCCCACGGGCTGGCATAGCCCGCTCTCGAACATCGTCTCCGTGTCGCCAGATGAGTTGTGTGGAGCGGAAGCCGGCGACCCGGTCCTATCCGTCGATCCGACCAGCCTAAGCTTCGGCAGCAGCTCGACCCAGAAGACCCTGTCCATCACCAACACGGGCGAGGGGACGTTGACGTGGTCGGTCGCCGACGACCAGTCCTGGCTGTCGGTATCCTCAGCGAGCGGCACCGGGGATGGCACGGTGTCGGTCACCGTGAACCGGTCCGGGCTCGCTGTGGGTGGCTACACGGGCACGGTGACGGTATCGTCCAACGATGGTACCGTGCCGGTCAGCGTCAGCATGACCGTGCCGGACCCTGGCGGCAGGGACTTCATCCTCAACCCCAAAGACGACACGATGAAGCTCATCCTCATCCCCGAGGTGGAGGCGATCTTCGGACTGATGGCTACAAGGAGATCGAGAAGAG
>WJIW01000268.1 GCA_014730065.1 Armatimonadia bacterium
GAGTACCGGAGTGAGTTGGCGAGCGTGGATGAGCGCATCATCGAGCAGGCGACCATCGCGCGGAACCCTCTGGTCGTGGAGATCGAGAGTCGCCTGTCCGATCTTCAGTTCCAGCGGGCCAACCAGGCGGTAACCCGCGGCCCGGAGCACCCGGAGGTCCGGCAGCTAGAGGAGCAGATCGAGCAAGCCGAGCGCGACCTTCGGACCACGATGCAAACGGTGATGCAGAGCCAGGTGGAGACCACCAACCCCCTCCACCTGAGCCTGGCCACCTCCCTGGCCGCCGCAGAGGCCGAGACGCGTGCGGCCGCGGGCCGAGAGGCTGCCCTAAGCTCGGTACTGGCACGGGAGCGACAGCGGCTGGCGGAGATCCCGGGCCTGGAGACGGAGCTGGCTGCGCTCGAGCGCGATTCCAGTGCTGCCGAGCAGATGTACTCGGTCCTGCTTGAGCGGCGTCAGGAGTTCGCCATCCAGGAGGAGATGACCCCGCCAGTCGTGGAGGTCATCGCCGCAGCCGAGGAGCCGCGATCACCGGTGCGGCCGCGTAAGTCGCTCAACCTGGCGATTGGCCTGGTCCTTGGGCTCATCCTGGCCGCCCTGGCGGTCGGCGTTGCCGAGAGTCTCGATGACGCACTGAGAACGTCGTGGCAGGCACAGGAGCTGCTGGATCTGCCATCGCTGGCTGCCGTGCCCAAGGCGAGAGCGGGCTCCGAGCTGCTGATCTCTCAGAGCGCGAGCACTGCGACGGTGGACGCATACAGCGCTCTACGGACGAATCTGCGTTTCGCGGCGCCAGGTGGGATGCCCCGGGTCATCATGGTGGCAGGCGCCCGCGCCGGATCGGGCGCGAGCACCGTAGCGGCCAACCTCGCCACGGTGCTGGCTCGCGGCGGGCAGAGAGTACTGGCCGTCGATGCCAACCTGCGCGGCGGCGATCTCCCCCAGAAGCTGGGGGCGCAGGCGGGCGGCGGGTTGTCCGACGTTCTCGCGGGAGCGGGCCGTCCTGGAGATTGCGTCGTGCAGAGCCAGGAGCGGAACCTATGGGTCATGCCCTCGGGCAGCCATGCGCCGAGCCCCGTGGACCTGCTCGACTCGGTCGAGATGAAGCAGACGGTGGAGTCGCTGGCGGGCCAGTATGACGTTATCGTCATCGACAGCCCATCGCCCGACCAGCACGCCGACCCGATCGTCTTGGCCCCCAATTGCGATGCAGCGCTGCTGGTCGTGGAGATCGGCAAGACGCCTCTACGTGTGGCCCAGGGCGTTATCTGGAAGCTGGAGCGCGCGGGCAAGCGGCCCCTGGGCTTCATCGCCAACGGTATCCGCCCGGGCTAGCTCAGAGAACGCGGGCTGTGGCCCGACTCGCCCCGGAGCGCCGGGCCCTCAACCTCAAAGCCCCATGTCCCGCCCCCATCCCGTGTAGTATGCTATACCTGGCTGGCCGAGAGGAGCGTGGACGGTGAAGGGCCTCATACTCTCCGGTGGCAAGGGCACGCGCATGCGTCCGCTGACTTTCACCCGGGCCAAGCAGCTCATTCCCATCGCGAACAAGCCGAACCTGTTCTACGGCATCGAAGACGTGGTCGGCGCGGGCGTCAGCGAGATCGGGATCATCATCAGCCCCGATACGGGCGATGAGGTCAAGGCCGCCGCCGGCGATGGCAGCCGGTGGGGCGTGCGGATCACCTACATCATGCAGCATGAGCCAAGGGGCCTGGCCCATGCGGTGCTTACCGCCAGAGACTTCCTCGGTGACGATGCCTTCGTCATGTACCTCGGTGACAACATCCTGTCGGGGGGGATCGGGCATCTGGTCGAGGAGTACCAGCGCGGAGGCGCCGCTGCCATCGTTCTTCTTACGCCCGTTCCCAACCCCCAGCAGTTCGGCGTGGCGGAGCTGAACGAGAGTGGCCAGGTTGTGCGGCTCGTGGAGAAGCCCAAGGAGCCGAAGTCGGATCTGGCTCTCGTGGGGGTCTACCTCTTCGGTCCCCAGATCCATGGCATCATCGATGGTCTGGAGCCCTCCTGGCGAGGCGAATACGAGATCACCGACGCCATCCAGGGGCTGCTGGATTCGGGCCAGGGCGTCATCGCGCACCAGGTGCGCGGCTGGTGGAAAGACACGGGCCGCCCCGAGGATCTGCTCGATGCCAACCGCCTCGTCCTCTCGCACATAACCGCCGACCTCCAGGGAGAGATCGTCGACTCGCAGGTGACTGGTGAGGTCGTTATCGAGCCCGGCGCGCGCATCAACCGATCCACCGTTCGTGGGCCGGCACACATCGCCGCCGACGCCGTGATCGAGGACAGTTATGTGGGCCCGTACACCTCCATTGGCCGAGGCACGGCGGTCCATAGCAGCGAGGTGGAGTATTCCATCGTGCTGGACGGGTCGGAGATCCGGGACCTGCCCACGCTCCTCGATGCCAGCGTCATCGGCCAGGAGGTGCAACTCGTAGGCCCCGGTAGCGCGAAGCGGCGGAAGGCTCTAACGGTGGCTCTGGGCGATGGGAGCCGAGTCCAGCTATGAGTCTGCCGCCGGCGCGCATCCTGATGACAGGCGCCGCGGGCCGGCTTGGCACCGAGCTACGGGCGGAGCTGCCGGGGATCGTCGCCACCGATGTGGGCGACCTGGACATCACCGACCCGCAGAGCATCGCCGCGGGTTTCGACCGGCACCAGCCGCTGGCGGTCCTCCACGCGGCTGCGTATACGGACGTGGCCGGTGCCGAGACTCACCGGGCCGAGTGCTGGCGTGTCAATGTCGAGGGTACCCGCAACATAGCCCTCGCCGCTCGCGACACGGGGCTGATTCTGATCCACATCTCCACCGACTACGTGTTCGAGGGCACCCGAGGCGGCTACAGGGAGGAAGATCCCCTCGGGCCGCCGGTTAACTACTACGCTCTGTCGAAGCTGGTCGCCGAGGAGCTGGCGCGGACCGCGCCCCGGTGCCTGGTGATCCGCACGAGCTTCCGGCCCCGGGAGTGGCCCTATGAGAGCGCTTTCACCGATGTCCATACCAGCCAAGACTACATCGACATCATCGCGCCCCGACTCGCCCTGGTCGCGCGCCATGCCGATGATATCCCCTACGATACCCTGCACATCGGCACCGAGCGGAAGTCCATCTTCGAGCTAGCCCGCCGCCGGAAGCCCGATGTGCGGGCCGCATCCAAGGAAGAGGTCTCTGTGCCCTTCCCGAGCGACATCTCCATGGATATCGGGCGCTGGGAAGGTCTGTGCCGGGAGCGGGAGTGGCACCCGTGAGCGCGGCGGTCGGGCATGGGGCGATGGAGGCTGACTATGGCTGAGATTCGGCGGATCCTGGTAACGGGAGGAGCGGGGTTCATCGGCTCCCACTATGTCGAGCTGCTGGCGCGGGAGCACCCGGGCACGGAGATCGTCGTGCTGGATAAGCTCACCTACGCGGGCAGTCGTGAGAACCTGGAGGCCGTCGCCGAGAGCATCCAGTTCCACGAGGGCGACATCGCCGACGAGGGGGATGTTCGTGCGGCCATGGAGGGGGTCGACGCGGTGGCGAACTTCGCCGCCGAGAGCCATGTCGACCGCTCGCTCCGGGCGCCGCTGCCCTTCGTTCACACCAACGTCAGGGGCGTTCTCGTCTTGCTCGAGGAAGCGCGTCGAGCGGGGGTCAAGCGGTTCCTTCAGGTGTCGACCGATGAGGTGTACGGCGATCTCGCCGGCACCGACGCCCACTCCGTGGAGACCGACCCCTTCCATCCCCGCAGCCCCTATGCCGCGACGAAGGCCAGCGCTGAGCATCTGGCGATGAGCTACCATGTGAGCTACGACCTACCCGTGGTGATCACCCGCGGCTCCAACACGTACGGACCGCGCCAGTACCCGGAGAAGATCATCCCCTTTTTCATCGCCCGCGCCGTAAGGGACGAGCCCCTTCCTCTCTACGGCGACGGCTCCGCCCTTCGGGACTACATGCACGTGGAGGACCATGCGCGCGGGGTGCACCGGGTCCTCACCCACGGCGAGGCCGGTGAGGCCTACAATCTCGGCGCGCGGCTCGAGGTACCGGGCACCCAGGTGGCCGAGGGGATCTTGCAGGCGCTCGGCCGGCCGACCACGGCGATCGAGTTCGTGGCCGACCGACCCGGGCACGACTACCGCTACAGCGTGGACCCCTCGAAGGCCGAGGCCCTGGGCTGGGAGCGCCGCCACAGCTTCGAGGAGGGCCTGCCCGAAACCGTCCGCTGGTATGTGGATAATGCCGACTGGGTCCAGCGCCGCCTGGAATCCAGGGCCCACGCCGAGCACACCAAGGCGTGGTACCGGAGCGACGCGGACAGTTGACCCTGGGCCCCGGCGGGGGCGGAGCACTCCCCCGCCGGCGGGCGCGCACTAGCTTCGAGGCCAGCCGCTGGGCATGAACGGGAGGAGCCAGAATGGCAGCTCTGGTGACCGTACTAGTTCTCGCCGCATCGACCATAGGCGGGCCGGATGAGGATGCCTTCCTGGGATTGGAGCCGCGCATCGAGGGCTTGCAGGAAGCGGCGACCGACTACGACCGTTACCTCTCGCCCCTTGGTGACGTGCGCGCGGTGATGCTCTTCGCGCGCTTCCCCGACTCGACCGGGGACGAGACGCCTGAGGAGCTCTTCGAGCTGCTGGTCCCCGGCGCCGTGGAGTACTTCGAGCGGACCTCCTACGGTCGCCTCTCCCTGCGCGTCACGCCCGTTCCCCGCTGGATCGAGATGGACGCAGAGTCCGGTTCCGGCGACTACGACTGCAGCCGGTTCGAGACCCACCGGCGTTACATTGGCGAGGTGGTGCGGAAGTGTGATCCCGATGTGGACTTCTCGCCCTACGACGTGGTGTACGTCGTGGCTGCGCCCAGCCCGGGCCTGCCCAACTCCCCGACCCTCCAGGCGCTACCCGGCGACGGCATCGAAGCCGACGGCGTGGAGCTGCTGCACGGGGTGACCTTCGGCAACGACATTCGGAACGACCACTGGGGATGGCGCGTGCTGGTCCATGAGATGGGCCACGTCTTCGGCCTGCCCGACCTCTACGGGTACGCGCCAGCATCGGTCCACGAGTACGTTGGCGGCTGGGACCCGATGGGGCTGCTGACCAACGGCTCCCACTTCCTGGCATGGCACAAGGCCAAGCTCGGCTGGATAGACGAGGACCAGGTAATGGTGCTGGAGGACGACGAGTCAGCCGAGGTGCTCGTGACGCCCATCGGGACCAGTGGCGGCACCAAGCTAGTCGTGCTGCCCATCGCCGACGACCAGGCCTATGCCCTGGAGGTGCGGACACGGGACACTGAGGAGAGCGACGAGCCCGGTGTGCTGCTGTACCGGGTCTCCACATCGGTGGCGTCGGGCCGCGGCCCGATTCAGGTCATCCCGGCCCGTGGGGATGATGACGACCCCGAGCTGCGGAGACTCTACGCCCGGCACTACAACGCCCTCTACACCGAAGGGACTGTCCTGGATGACGCGGATCACCGGGTCCACGTGTCGATCGGCGAGGCGACGCCGGACGGGTATCTGATCGCGGTGACCCGCCCCGCCGAGTGACGCCGACCGCTGTCCTAGCCAGTCATGGGGTGGACGTCCTCTGGGTCGATGTGAACGGCCACCACATCGCCGACGGAGGCCCCCAGCTCCGCCAGGGCCCGGGCGGGAATAGTGGCGACAAGCTGCACGCCTGCGTCCAGTCCCACCTCACACTGGGATCCCTGCCACTGGATGCTGCCGATGGTGCCGGTGACCCCGTTGCGAGTGGGGTCGGCGGGAGCGGGGCCGATCTGCACACCGTCGGCCGGAATGCAGACTGCCGGCGCGGCGGCCCGGTCCATGGCATCGATGGCGATGCGGCTCAAGACCGTCTGGGGCTGGCCTGCCAGCTCGCCGCGCTCCCACACGTTCGGGATGCCCAGGAACCGGGCCACCTGCTGCGTCCGCGGGCGCAGGAAGACGTCCTCGAGGCTGCCGACCTGGCATACGGCGCCATCGAGGACCACCGCCACCTTGGTCGCCAGTCCGTAGGCTTCGGAGAAGTCGTGGGTTACATGGAGGACCGTCAGGTCGAGCCTCCCGTGAATGGTCCGCAGGTAATGGAAGAGCTGCCGCTTCGTGACCTGGTCCAGCGCTCCAAAGGGCTCATCCATGAGCAGTAGGTCGCGCCGTAGCACCAGCGCCCGGCCCAAGGCGGTCCGTTGGGCCTCGCCCCCACTCAGGGTGGCAGGCCGGCGGCCGAGGAGATGGGCGATGCCCAGTAGCTCCGCTGCGTCCTCCACCCGCCGCCGCACCTCCGCCGAGTCGACGCGATGCTCCACGAGGCCATAGGCGATGTTGTCGAACACGCTCATATGGGGGAAGAGGGCGTAGTCCTGCGGCACGTATCCCACCGCTCGCGCCTCGGGCGGCAGAGTCGTGACGTCGCTGCCTTCCAGGAGGACGCTGCCCCGTTTCGGGATGTGGAGCCCCATCACGCACTCCAGCAAGATGGTCTTGCCCGCACCGGTGGGGCCCACCAGGCACAGGTACTCGCCCCGCTCGATCTCGAGACAGACGTCCCGCAGATGGAAGGGGTCCAGGTCGATGGATACGTGCTCGATCTTCAGCATGACTCGCCTACCACATATAGCCTCGGCCGCCCAAGCGCTTGAAGATCACCAGGGTGATGAGGGCGAACACGACCAAGATCAGCGCCCCCGCCACCGCTTCTTCGAGCTTGCCGACCGAGGTGTTGATGTAGATCGCCGTGGGCATGACCTGGGTGCGGAACTCGGTGGCCCCACAGAACATGACCACCGGCCCGAACAAACCCAGGCACCGGGCCCACGTAACGACGATCCCCGCGATAAGGCCCGGTTTGGCCAAGGGGAGGGTGACCCGGCGGAAGGCCCGCCACTCGTTCGAGCCCAAAGTCCGCGCCACCCGGGTCAGCCTGGGGTTGATGCCATCCAAAGCCGCCTTGCAGCTCCGCACGGCGAAGGTCATGGTGGTGAAGAACTGGGC
>WJIW01000269.1 GCA_014730065.1 Armatimonadia bacterium
CCCCCAGAACCTGGACCAGCTCACAGCGGATCATCTCCCCCACCACGGCCTCCTCCACACTGCCCCCCTCATCGCCCGCCAGCGCGGCAACGCCCGGGTCGACCACCGATGGCCGCCGCTCCCGCAGCATGTTGAAGCACACCGTTCGCGTTACCTTGCTTATCCAGCCGATGATGTTGGCGCGATCACGCAAGGTATCCAGCCTAGTATAGGCTCGGAGCAGCGCCTCTTGGACCACGTCCTCCACCTCATCGCACGAGCCCAGGATCGAGCGCGCAACCGCCGTCGCATGCGGCCGGGTCAGCTCGATGAAGGCCGTCGCGCCTGGTCTCGCGCCCTCACTCCTCTTCTGCCGAGGAAGGGTCGCCGCGCTCATGGTGCCACCTCCGTGTGGGGTGCAAATGACTGTTTGTATGCATTCTGACGGCCCTACCGGGGAAAGTCAAGCACATGTTTGCATCCCGCCGCCGAGCCAGTCGACACAGGGGATCAGGGCGACCCCAGGGAAGGGGCCTCTTCACGATTCAGGAGGTCCCCAATGACGCATCATCAGGTTCTGCTCGCCCTCGCTCTCCTCGCCGCTCCCGTCCTCGGTCAGATGCTCTGGCCCGGACAGGCCGCCCGAGTGCTGGGCCAGATGCCCGACGAAGTCGTCGTCGGCGTCGTCACGGAGGCGATGCCCGGCCGCCCAGCCAGCGGCGAGGCCGTTCGGGAGATTCTCGACCAGAGCGGGTGGAGCGTGACCTCCCTGGGCTGGGATGAGCTGGACGACCTATCCCCCAGCCAGATGCCGCTGGTGGTACTGGCCGATCCCGCCCATCTCCCAGGCCGGATCGCCGGTCCTCTGGATGCCTACCTGAGCGGGGGCGGCCGACTGCTGGTCGTGGGCAATGAGCGCATGTTCGCGACTCGCTACCTACGTATGGAGGGCGAGTGGACGACTCTCGAGTCGGCTCTGGAGGCCGTCCGGCCTACGCACATCGTCACCACCCTGGAGGACACCCTGGATGAGTGGAGTTACGGCTGGGGCCCCAGTGAGCCGGGGGAGGTCCAGCGCCGGTCGATCACGGCGCCCGACGGCTCCCAGGGCGTGGAGGTCTCGGTCCGGGACATGAAGGGCTGGGACACCTACAGGCTGACCGATGTGGGCCAGCCCTTCCAGGGCGACCGGGCCCTGACCACCTTCTGGGCGCGGGGGTGGGGAGAGACCGACCAGATGCTCGTGGAGTGGCAGGAGCAGGACGGCTCGCGCTGGATCGCCTCGGTCCACCTGACCGATGAGTGGCGGCACTACGCCCTTCCCGTCGAGGCCTTCGCCTACTGGAACGACTCGCCGGCCATCGGGCGCGGCGGGCCCGATGACCACTTGAGGCTCGATCAGGTCGACGCGCTTTCTCTGGGGATCGCCACCGGGCACACCCCCGTGGGTCTGGAGCCAGGCGACCATCGCTGGGCCATCGCCGGGTTCGGCACAGCACCATCGCCCGTGGAGGAGGCCGATCTGGGCGAGCTGGAGCTCGAATGCCTCACCCCATGGTACAAAACCCACACCCCCGAGGACGTCCAAGGCCTGCGGCCCACCGTACACGGCACCCTCGCCCAGCTTCCCGCCGATCTCGAGCTACCCGGAGGCGACATCCTCTGTCCCATCACTCGGCCCCGGGGCTTGGGGTTCATGGCCGAGCCGGCGCCGGGTCGGTTCGTGCCTCTGGTCGAGGTGACCGGCGAGGCGGGGGCCTGGCGCGGTAACGCCGCCTTCGTCTGGCATCAGCATCAGGGCGACCGGGCGGGAGCGCGTTGGGGCGGTGTGGGCATGGAGCCCTCGACCGATGCCGGCCCCATCATCAACGCCGCCGCCCGGGTCCTGCTCGAGCCCGCGGCGTTCACCCGCGCGGGTGCCACGCGCTGGACCGCCTTCGCCGATGAGCCGCCACTGGAGGTCGCGGCCGAGATCCAGAGCGCCGGTGACTCGGCGGGGGAGGCCATCGTGCGGCTGCGGGTCATGGACGAGCTGGGTGACCGGGTCGCGTCCCTATCCATCTCCGGGGGCTCCGTCGCTTCCGGTGAGACCATCGCCTTGGAGCCCGAGAGCCTCCCGGAGCTGGAGCCGGGCTTCTATACCATTGAGGCCTCGCTCATCGTGGACGACCGTGCCGTGGATCGCATCGACCATCCCGTCAGCATCCATCCCGCCGAGCCAGCCGAGGGTCCGCGCATCCAGCTCTCCGCGGATGAGACCCATTTCCAGCTCGACGGCGAGCCCTTCCGAGTCCATGGCATCAACTATTGGCCCCTGTACGTGGCCGGCGCCGACTCCGAGCAGTACTGGGGCCACTGGCTCTCGTCGGACCAGTACGATCCCGTGGCCGTGGAGCGGGACCTGGAGCTGCTCGAGCGGCTGGGCGCGAACGTGGTGAGCATCCAGTACCTGGACGGCGACATGACCGGCCCCCTCGTGGACTTCCTGGCTCGCTGCAGGCGCCACGGCATCTACGCGAACCTGTTCATCAATGATGCCCACCCCTTCTGGTTCACCCCCGAGCACGTGCGGGGGCTGCTCACCATGCCCCGACTGATGGGAAACCCCGCGGTGTTCGCCTACGATCTGGCCTGGGAGCCCCACGTGGGCCGGGAGGAGCGGCGGGGCCAGTTCGATCCCCTCTGGCGGCAGTGGGTCGAAGACAACTACGGCTCCGCCGAGCGGCTGGAGGAGGCCATGGGGGCTGCCCTGCCCCGCGATGACGGCGGTGAGATCACCGGACCGACCGACGCCCAGATCTCCGATACCGAGCCCAGTGAAGCCGATCGCATCCTGGTCGCCGCCTACCGTCACTTCGTGGACGATATGGTCTCCTACGGCTACGGAAGGGTGACCGGCTTCATCCGCCACGAGCTGGGCGACCCGGCCATCCTCGGAGCGCGCACGGGCTACGGCGGAACGGGACAGCCCGCCATCGTGCCCTCCATGCCCTTCGATCTTCTCTCGGGCGCCGCACATCTCGACTGCACCCAGCCCGAGGGGTACGGGTTGGCCGGCGACTGGATCAACTTCCGCTATGGGGGCCTAACCACCCAGTACGGCCGCTGGGCGGGGAACGCCAAGCCCGTCTGGTGGGCCGAGTACGGGCGCTCGGTCTATAGCGGCGACCCCGAGCCCACCGACGAGCTGCTCGAGATCCAGCGCGAGCTGTACGAGAACACCTTCAGGATGATCCTGGAATCCCGTGCCGATGGATCCACGGGATGGTGGTGGCCGGGCGGATACCGGGTCGATGAGCGCTCGGACTATGGCATCATCTCGCCCCAAGCCACCCCTCGACCGGCGGCACTGGAGCTGCGCCGCTTCGCCACCGACATGGCCGATGTCGAGCCCTTGCCCGAGCCGACGATGTGGATCGAGTTCGACCGTGACCTCCATAGCACCGGCTACGCCGGGGTGTGGCTCGAGCATCGCGACGAGTACGCCGAGGCCATGGAGCGGGGCGAGTGGGTCGGTCTCCGCACCGAGGCCACGGGCACGACGACCGAGACCTTCCCCAGGATCTCCATCGGCAACGTTCCCTGGGAGCCGGGGCTGCCCTTCAAGCACCTGAAGGGCGAGATCCACCGGCCCGCCCTGCTCCGGGCGGGCGAGGCGCCGCTCATCCTCGATCCGACTGTCGACGCGATCCCCTCGGGGCCGGGCGAGCTTCGCATGGAAGTGGTGAATACCTCGGAGGTGACGTGGCTTGCGGGCGACGTGGCCGTCGTCCTCCGTGCCGGCGGCGAACCGAGTCGTATGGCCATCGATGAGGAGCTTGCGCGGTATGACCGCGCCTCGGTCTCCGTGCCTGTCGATCTGCCGGCCGGGCTCGACGGGATCGAGGTCCGCCTCGAGCTTGACGAACAGCCCTTCGGCGTGCCGCTGCGGGTCGTGGTCGAGCCCTAAGCCTCGCGGAGCGGACCCGGGCCGACGCAGCCTGGCCCGAGTATGGTGGTGCTGTGTGACGTCATAGCGGACCATGCCGTGGAGGTGATCGTGGGTATGCGGAGATGGCACCCGGTTGCGGCCGTTGCGGTAGTGATCGTGCTCGTGGCGCTCACGTCCTACACGGTCTGGATGACGACGAGTCGACGGGGAGGCCGTGCTGCGAGTGTCGGGGGCGCGGGATCCGCTGACCTCCGCGTGCAGTCCAGTCCCTTCGTTACCGACGACGGGCAGCCCATCGTCACCTACTCGGTGGTTTCGCCCCCGGGTACGGTGGGCGGCTTCGCGTACGTGCTCTTCCTCCGGTGGAACGGGCACACGGTCAGCTCGGGCGCGAGCCAGACGACGGAGAAGGGCGAGGGGGTCCGGGTCCAGCGGGGCATCGCCATCGCCGCCCGGCATATCGAGGTCGACTTCCAGGTGGACGCCACCGCGGGCCTGCGTGATTCATTGACCGTCGACGGCACCCGGTTCGATCTTGCCAAAGGCCGTGTCCTGACGATCGACCCCTACGCCGATGAGGTCGTCGTCAGGCAACACGACCTCAAGCTGCCCCCCGTGCCCCCGGGCGATCCGCAGCAGGTGGCCGATCGTCTACTGACCTACCTGGAGGCTCAGGCGCCGGAGGCGTACGCGGAGATCGCTGATCCGCCCCTGTCTGGTATGGAGTAGCCTCTCACCGCGGCCTTGAGGCCGTCGGCGGTTTCGGCGCCGTCCGCTTGCCCGCCGCTCCTCCAACCGTGCATCATTGGGCCGTTCCTTGGAGGAGGGATACGATGCGTTGCTTGGTTGCGCTCGTGGCAATGATGGCGGTGCTGGCTGCCGGCCATGGCTTCGCCCAGGAGCTGCCGGGTGAGCGGGCCGACGGGCGGGTTCTGCTGCCCAACGGCTGGCTGCTCGATCCCCACGGCGATCAGATCACCCTAGAATCCGATCTGCCCGTCCGGATGGAGTGGCACCCGAATGGGCGGTACCTAGCGATCCAGCACGCCGGGTACCGCGACCACCGGGTTGTGATCTTCGACACCCGGCACGACGAGATCGTCGAGGTGCTCGCTCTGCCCAAGACGTGGAGCGGACTGGCCTGGAGCCGGGACGGCGACCGGCTGTACGTCAGCGGGGGCGTGGACGACGTGGTCCACGTGTTCGGCTTCGATGATCGGGCCGCCACGGGCGGGGCCGAGCCCGCCATCGAGATCGGCGACCCGGAGGAGCTGGACGTGCCGGCGGGCATGGACGTAGCCCCCGATGGCTCCCTTTGGCTCGTGACCCACCGCGGCGAAGAGCTGCTGCAGATCGACCTCCGGACCGGCGACGTGGAGCGCAAGCTGGACCTCCCCGCCGGCTCCATGCCCTTCGAGTGCCGGGTGGCGCCCGACGGCGAGACCGCCTACGTCTCGCTTTGGGGGAAGGCCGCGGTCTGGGCCGTCGACACCGATACGGGCCTTGTGCGCTACGCGGTGGACACGGACCAGCACCCCTCGGAGATGGCCCTGACCGAGGATGGTGCTCGGCTGTTCGTGAGCAATGCCAACGAGAACACCGTTACCGTGATCGACGCCGCCATGGGCGAGGTGGAGGAGACCATCCTGTCCGCCCTCTATCCCGTCGCACCCCCGGGCTCGACGCCCGATTCGATCTGCCTGGGCTTCGACGACCGGGTTCTGCTCATCGCCAATGCCGACAACAACAACTGCGCGGTGATCGACGTGTCCGAGCGCGGCCAGTCCCGCAGCCTGGGATTCGTGCCTGTGGGGCTGTATCCCACGTCGGTGCGGGTGTCGGACAGTGGCCGGGTCTACGTGGCCAACGGCAAGGGCTCGGCGGGCTCGGCGCCCAATGCCGAGACGGCCCCAGGGTTCGTCGCCACGGAGGACGAGTTCGGGATCGCCGAGTACATCGGCGGTCTGTACTCGGGCTCGATGTCGATCTTCGAGTTCCCCGAGCCCGTGGAGCTGGCCCAGCTCTCGGCCAGGGCGTATGAGTGCTCGCCCTTGGAGCCCGCCGCCGAGGTGCGGGAGTCAGCCCGGCGGCCCGAGGTCTCGCCGATCCCGACGAAGGTGGGCGCCCCCAGCCCAATCAAGTACTGCGTGTACATCGTGAAGGAGAACCGCACCTATGACCAGGTCCTGGGCGATGACCCCAGGGGCAACGGCGACCCCCGGCTGTGCCTCTTCGGCGAGGAGGTCACGCCCAACCATCATGCCCTCGCCGAGGAGTTCGTCCTGCTGGACAACTTCTACGTCGAATCTGAGGTGTCGGCCGACGGCCACGAATGGACCATGGCGGCCTATGCCAGCGACTTCGTGGAGCGCACCTGGCCCGTCGCTTACGGCGGCAAGAGCACCGTCGAGTCCCCGCAGGGGCGGAGAATGGGCCTCGGCTACCCGTCCGAGGGCAACTACGACATCGCGACACCCAAAGGGGGGTACCTGTGGGACCGCTGCAAGGAGGCGGGCGTCAGTTACCGCAGCTATGGTGAGTTCATCAACAACGGGCCCACACCAGCGGATCCCTGCACGACCGATGTGGAGGCATTGAAGGGCCACTTCGACCCCTGGTTCCGCAGCTATGACCTGAACTACATGGACATCGACCGAGCCGGCCGGTTCCTCGAGGAGCTTCAGCGCTTCGAGGAGGAGGGTGAGATGCCCCAGTTCATCGTGATCCGTCTCCCCAACGATCACGCCGCGGGCACCCGGCCCGGCATGCCCACGCCTCGGGCCATGGTGGCCGACAATGATCTGGCTCTCGGCATGGTGGTTGAGGGTCTGTCCAAGAGCTCCTTCTGGCCCGAGATGGCGGTCTTCGTGGTCGAGGACGACGCCCAGAACGGGCCCGACCATGTGGACGCCCACCGCTCCATCGCCTTCGTGGCGAGCCCCTACGTCCGGCGGGGCGCCGTGGTCAGCGAGATGCTCTCGACCAGCGGCATGCTCCGGACGATGGAGCTGATCCTCGGCCTGTCGCCCATGAGCCAGTTCGACGCCGCGGCCCGGCCCATGTACTCGTGCTTCACCGCCGAGCCCGACCTGACGCCGTACGACTGTAAGCCGGCCACATGGCCTCTGGACGAGATGAACACCGCCGATGCATGGGGGGCCGAGGAGTCACTGGCCATGGACCTCTCCCAAGAGGACTCGGCCGACGACATTCTGCTCAACCGGATCATCTGGAAGTCGGTCAAGGGTGCCGACTCCCCGATGCCCATGCCCCGCCGGGCCGCCTTCGTCCGTATCGTGGACGAGGACTAGCGAAGGCGTGGTCCCACCCCGGAGGAGATCCGCGCGCCTGAGCCACGCCCTGGCCGCGGGTCTCCTCTCGCGACCTCTGGCGCCATGAACCGTCCGGTTGCCTGAGCCGCCTGCGGCGAGGTAACATACCGCTCTGTGGGAGGCACTCCCCCGAGAGACCTCCCGAGCTGTGTGGGCCCATAGCTCAGCGGTCAGAGCAGTCGGCTCATAACCGATCGGTCCCTGGTTCGAATCCAGGTGGGCCCACCACCAACGGCGAGCGATGAGGGCGGAAGTCCGCCCGAGCGAGTGGGTGCCGTGAATCTACTCAATCCACTAGGGCTGCTTGCTCTCCTCACCATCCCGCCCGTCATCCTGCTGTACCTGCTGAAACTCCAGCGCATCCCCATTAAAGTGCCCTCGACCATGCTCTGGCCCAAGTTCATCCAGGACATGCAGGCCAATCAGCCCTTCCAGAAGCTGCGCTTCAGCATCCTACTGCTGCTACAGATTCTCATCCTGATCTTGGTCGCCACGGCCTTCGCCAGGCCCTACTACCAGACCCGCAAGCCGTCGGGCCGGAGCATCGTGCTGATCCTCGATGCCAGCCTGTCCATGCAGGCCACCGATGTGGAGCCCTCGCGTTTCGAGGCCGCCCGGGCGGAAGCCCTGCGGATCGCCAGTGAGCTGGAATCCACCGACGAGATGATGGTGGTCGAGGTCTCGAACCAGACGCGGGTGCTAACGGGCTTCACCAAGGAGGCGGGTGCCCTCAAGGAGGCCATCCGCTCCGCGACGCCCGCCGATTGCCGAGGGAACCTGCGGGAGGCCCTGGCCCTCTCCATCAGCCTGTCCAAGGAGAAGACCAATACCTCGGTCTACGTTCTCAGCGACGGGGCCACCGGGGGGCCGGTGGAGATGTCCGTGCCCGAGGGCGTGGAAGTCCAGTACGTGCCTTTCGGCGAGCGGTCCCGGAACGTGGCCATCACGAGCATGAACGTGAGGGAGACCTACGGCGAGGACGCCCGCTACCAGCTCTTCATCGCCGCCCGCAACTACGGCCCCGAGGAGGTCCGGTGCCAGGTCGAGATCTCCCTGGAGGACAGCCTTATCGATGTAGACACCCTCACGCTGCCACCGGGCCAGCAGGTGCAGCACATCGTCGACGATCCCCAGCTCTCGTCGGGCGCGGTCGAGGCGGTTCTGGACGTGGAGGATGATCTCCCCGCCGACGACTCGGCGCGGATCTTGTTCCAGGAGCGGCTCTCCCGGACGGTTCTGTTGGTGAGTGAGGGTAATCCGTGGATCGAGGCGGCCCTGGCGGCCGATCCCAAGGTGGACGCCTACGCCCTAACGACGAGCCAGTACGATCCCGCCGATCCCGACCACCTGAGCTACGATGTGACCATCTTCGACCGCTGGGCGCCCCCCGCGCTGCCCGAGGTCGACTGCATGCTCATCGCCGCCGCGCCAAGGGGCGCGCCGGTCCAGGACCGGGCCGAGGCATTCGACGACCCTAGCATCCTGGATTGGGACCGCCGCCATCCAGTCATGCGGCATGTGGACCTGAGCAATGTAGGACTGGCTTCCATGATGCAGGTGGAAATCCAGCCATGGGCCCAGAGCCTGGTAACCACGGCGGCGGGCCCTCTGATGGCCGCTGGCGAGACGGAGCAGATGCGCTGCCTGTTCGTGGGCTTCGATGTGGAGGAGTCGAACTTCCCCCTCCGCGTGAGCTTCCCCATCTTCATCCGCAATGCCATCCAGTGGCTGACCACCGATCCCGCGGGCAGCGAAGCCCAGGCCTATCCCACCGGAACGACGGTCACCCTACGATTCCCCGCCGGGACGGAGGAGGTCGCCGTCGATCGGCCCGATGGCACCACGGAGACCGTTCCCCTGCGGCCCGAGGACGAGATGGTCGGGGATGCCGAGGCCGCCGTTGGGCCCGCCACCCTAAGCAGCGGCCCCACTTTAACCTACGACCGCACGGCCCAGGCCGGCATCTACACCTTCGCCACCCAGGGCCATGAGCCCGAGCGCATCGCCTTCAACGTGAGCGACCCCCAGGAATCCGATGTCACCCCCCAGGAGCAGCTCAGGCTGGCCGAGGGCCAGTCGGTGGCCTCATCGGGCTACGTGAAGAGCACCCAGGAGCTGTGGCGATGGCTGGCCCTCGCCGGCCTGGCAATCCTCTGCGTGGAGTGGATCGTGTACCACCGCCGGATCGGTTAGCGGCGAGGCGGGCTCACTCGGGGTACAGCACGATGTCCGGCCCGCGACCGTCCTCCAGCAGACTGGTCTCGCCCCCGTCGTCCACCCCGTCGAACCCCGGGCTGTACAGCATGAACTCCTCCGCGCCCACGCGCTCGTACAGCGGCGGGTCGCCGGTCCATGGCTCCGGGGGCAGCTCGGCGATGATCTCAGGAGTCAGATCCTCCAGGGCGGTGGGCAGCTCGCCGTGGCGCACCCGGTAGGCTTCGAGGGCTGGGCGGAGCTGAACGACCACCCACGCCTCGCGCAGCGCCAGATGCTGATCGTAGATCTTGAGCATCGCGGGGAAGACCAGGGGCGCGATGGGATCGCCGCGGGCCTCCACGTCCTCGGCGGTGCGCTCCAGGAGACGGTGGATGTGGGAGGCCACTGCGGGCTCGTCGGCGGCCTCGGCCATGCGTGCGTACCGGTCCTCGATCCACGTCCGCATGTTCTCGATATCCTCGGCACCTAGCTCGTTCATCCCCGGGTCGGGCACCCCCGGCTTGAGCGCCCCGACCTCATCCAGGGCGTTGCGGGCGCCGGTCTCCTGCATCCGGTCCACGAACGTGAGGGTGGCCCGGGCCTCGAGCAACAGGGCCGTGCCGAAAGCAGGCACATCCCGGGCGATCTCCCGGCACCGCCGGGCGTGGGCGGTCAGCTCGTCGGCATCGGCACCTCCCACATCCAGGAACAGCGCCTGCGCCTTGCGGCACAGATCGAAGATGGCCTTTCCCACCAAGTGCTCGATGAGGACGCCGTCCTGGGCGACTCTCGCCGAGAGGACCAGGCCATCCTCCAGGCGCTGGAAGGCCAGCGACACCTCGCCGCGATCGTAGGCGACCAGGGCCCCCGCCACGACGAGCCGTGCCAGCTCCTTGAAGTCCTTGAGCCATGGCAGGCCGTCTTTGAAATCGTCCACCACTGGAGAAGCGTACTCGAGCTGACCCGCGGCGTGGACGCGATCGAGGACGTCCTCGCAGGCATCCACCACGTCAGCCATGACGGCGAGAGCGGCACCCGGATCCACCGGCTCCGGCTCTTCCGCGGCCGGTTGGCCGGGCTTGGGTGGCTTGGGCTTGGTCTCGCCGCCCAGCACGGCCGCGATCCACTCGGATTGGATTGTGCCGCGGTCGGCCGGGTCTTGGTATAGGCGGCAGGCCTCGCGGTACACATCGAAGCCGTTGGGGTCGGGCACGGGCCCCGGCTCCCACTCGGGGAGCGAGTGGCGCTCCTCGTCGACCCATCCCGCATCCGGATCGAAGTCGGCGGTCGCCGGCTGGACCATGCCCGCCGCGGCGATGGTGGTCATGACGGCCAAAGCGGTGGATACTCTCATATCGCCCCTCGCTATTCTCATCCTCGCTACACTCCGAGTCGGTATTGTACCCTAGAGCCCTGGCATGCACGATGCGTTACTACGAGGAGATGATCCGATGAGCCACGAGCCCGCCGACCGCCCCTCCATCGCCCGGCTGTCCGCCTTCGATTGGGTGCTGATCGCCGTGGCCGTGGGGTGCGTGGTCGCCATCGTCTTCGCCCCCGCCCGCCTCGGCCTGCTCAAGGCGGCCCTGGCCTTTTGGGGAGCAGGCTGCGTGGCCATGGTATCCATCAACATCGCCCTCCGGTCGGCGTACGAGACTCTGGCTCTGCGTAAGCGAGTCGGCCACCTGGAGCAGAAGATCCGCGACCTGGAGGCCGACGTGGGGCGGGTGGTGCGGCTCGAGGAGGACGGCGAGCCGCCCGCTCGTTAGCCCGAGCCGGACTTCGCCCGGGGGTGGAACATCCCGTGCTGCTCCCGGAGGAAGCTCGTCGTCACGTGGGCGTACAGCTCCGTGGTCGCGATACTCGCATGGCCCAGCATCTCCTGGATCTCCCTCAGCCCCGCGCCTCCCTCCAGAAGATGAGTGGCGAAGCTGTGGCGAAGCGTGTGAGGGCTGAGTCGGCGGGGATCGATCTCCGCCTGCACCCCGGCCCTCTTCACCGCCCGGAACACCCCGCTCCTGGACAGGCGGCCCCCGCGCCGGGAGATGAACATCGCCGCTTCGGAGGGATTGGTCGCTAAGGAGGGACGCGCTCCGCCGAGCCAGCTCGCGCAGCGCTCCAGGGCGACCCGTCCCACGGGTACCATGCGCTCCTTGCCCCCCTTGCCCATGCACCTGAGGAAGCCCGACGCCGCATCCAGGTCGCCCAAATCCAGGCCGCAGACCTCCGACACGCGCAGGCCCGTGGAGTACATCAGCGTCAGCAGCGCGGTGTCGCGCACGGCCAGGCCGCTAGCGGCGCCCGGCGCCGCGAGGAGGGCCTTGATCTCGTCCAAGGACAACACCTTGGGTAGGGCCTTGGGTCGCCGCGGGAGGGGCACCCGCTCCGTGGGATCGGACGGGGTGATGCCCTCGTTGACGAGGTGACGGAAGAGCCGCCGGACCGCGGCCATGCGCCGAGCCAGAGTGGTCGCCGCATCGCCCCGGGTGGTCAGCCAGGATGCGAAGAAGGTGATATGGTCGCGGGTGACGGCATCCGCCCGATCGATGCCGTGGGCCTCCAGGAACTCGGCCAGGAGGGCGAGGTCGCGGCCGTAGGCCTGAAGCGTGTTGTCGGCGGCGCTCCCCTCGGCGGCGAGGGCGTCCAGGAACAACTGAGTGGCATCATCCACATGCATGGCCGGTCCTCCCCTCAAGAGGCCAACGCCCGCGGGAGCGGCGGGGATCGGAGGAGATCGCGTGCTTGCCATGAATGTATCGCACGTGTGGAGATAGGGGGAAGCCATGTTCGGCATCGCCGGCGATGGATGCCCTTCTCGCTTCAAACTGGCTGGCGACCACGAGCTGGTCACGGTGGTCGATGTGCTGCGGAAGCGGGGGCCGGCATGCGCCGTGCCGGAGCTGTTCATGCTCGGGACGGACCGCTGCCGGGTGGCGGTGTGTGTGGACGAGACGCCTCCCGCGGTGCTGATCGAGCCCACGGCCCCCAAGATCACCCTCGCCGTCCACGGCCGAGCCGGCTCCATCGGAGTGCGCCAGTACCTGTCCGAGGTGGAGGCGGGTGTTGGCTTCATCGCGCCCAGCGAGCTGGAGCCCGTCGTTACCGCGATGGGTCGGCGCCCCGCCGTGCTGCCTATGCCCGTTCTCTCGACCAGCCATGTCCGCCCGGCCTCCCACCGCGCCCCGCCGGGCAATCGAGAGCCCCTCGGCCCGCAGCACGAAGCGGCCGTGGACGACCTGCCCGCCGAGGGCCGTGGGTTCCTGGAGTGCTACCACTCCGTGGCCGAGTTCCTCGCCGACCCACTCCCCGGTGTGGCGAGCGTGGTCGACGATCAGATCGTCTCCATCTGCGTCGTCTATGCCCGTTTCGAGGGTGCCTGCGAGGTGGCCGTCTACACCCGGCCCGAGCACCGTGGGCACGGTCATGGCACCGCCGTGGCGGTGGAGTGCCTGCGTCTGGTGCTGAACGCCCGATGTCGGCCCGTGTGGACGGCGGTGGACGATGCTTCACGCCGGTTGGGTATCAAAGTAGGGCTTACCCCCGTCGGCGAGAAGCTATACGTCATGTTCGAGCGGCCCGCCGCCTGATGGGCCCGCGGAAGGACCGACCCATGGCTCAGCAAGAGCGTATTGCGCTGATCAGCGTATCGGACAAGAGCGGGATCGTGGAGCTTGGCAAGGCTATCGCCGAGCTGGGCTTCCGGATCGTATCCACGGGCGGGACGGCCCGGGCCCTGCGCGAGGGCGGCCTGACCGTCACCGATGTGTCCCAGCTCACAGGCTTTCCGGAGTTGATGGATGGCCGGGTGAAGACCCTCCATCCCGTAGTCCACGCCGGACTACTGGCCGTCCGGGACAGTGCCGACCATATGGAGCAGATCGCCTCTCACGGCATCCAGCCCATCGATCTGGTTATCGTCAACCTCTATCCCTTCGAGCGCACTGTGGCCAAAGAGGGGGTCACCGAGGCCGACGCGGTGGAGAACATCGACATCGGCGGCCCCACCATGATCCGGTCGGCCGCCAAGAACTTCTGGCACGTGACCGTGGTCGTCGACCCCGGTGATTACGATCTGGTCGTCGGCGAGCTTCGGGAGCATGGCGATACAACCCTGGAGACCCGGCGCAAGCTCGCCGGCAAGGTGTTCCGGACCATGGCCGGGTACAACGGCGCCATCGCCGACTACTTGCAGGGAACGCAAGCCTAGCCGGGGGAGGACTCATGGCCGTTGCCGTCATCCTGAGCTTCGTGGGCGGAGCGCTGCTGATCGCCGCCGCCGCCCTATGGGACCTCATCGGTCCGTGGGCGCTGCCCGTCGCGGTGCCTGTCGCCGCAGGATGCGTCTATGTGCTCATCCATAGCCTGCCCCTGCTCACCATGAGTGCGCGGCTCCGGCCCCTGGCTTTGGGCTCGACCATGATACGGTCCGCGC
This sequence comes from Armatimonadia bacterium, assembly GCA_014730065.1. Taxonomy (GTDB): domain Bacteria; phylum Armatimonadota; class Zipacnadia; order UBA1398; family UBA1398; genus UBA1398. The sequence continues at coordinate 13,871 of WJIW01000269.1, forward strand.
GCCGCCTGTCCGAGGATCAGCAATGGGAGCTGTTCCGGCTCGTCGACCTGGTCAAAGGCCGGCTGTGGGACGCCGCGCCGGGCGCCGAGAGCGCTGGCTGCGAGGTATGGGTGGTCGCCCATCGCGACCAGGTCCAGCGGGTAGTACGAGCCAGAAGAGTGGGCGTGGGGCTCTTCGGGCCCACGGTGTGTGCCATCGCCATCGGCGATCTGCGCGACCACGAGCGCGCCCTTAAGGCCATCGCCTCGGCCGTGGCCGTCAATGCGGCCAGCTCGCTCAATGGTAGAATCCCGCCCTTCCTGCGGGAAGGTCTGGGCGGCTACCTCGTCGCCTGTGCCCTCCACCCCGCGGGCGCCGAGCGAGGACGGTACCTCCACGAGGACGCACGGCGGGCCGCCGAGGATGGCGTCGATCTCGCACACATGCTCCGGCTGCTCGGGCCCTCGCTGAAGGCCGGCCAACGGCGGGCCCTGGCGCGAAGCCTGGTGGGCTTCCTCGTCCACCGGTACGGCTGGCGAGCCTTCCTCCAGATGATGCAGTACGCCGACCGCGAGCCCATCGATCTGGCCCTGTTCGAGGCCTATGCCCGGAATTTGGCAGAACTCCAGCGCCGCTGGCTCGTATTCCTGGAGGGGAGCCTGGCGCCGCTGTCGCGAGACGGCCGGCGCTCGGCTTAGGAGGGATCCCCGGAGTGGCCTCGCGGGCTGAGTGGTATGCCTTGGTGAGTATCGGCGGCGTGGGACCTCGGAGGGTTCGAGGTCTTCTGAACGCCTTCGGCTCCCTGGACGAGGCCCTCGCCCAGCCCGACGAGGACCTGGTGGGCAAGGGGATGCTCACCGAGACCCATGTGGCCCAGCTCCGGAAGCGACTGGCCCGGGTGGAGGAGATCGAGCGGCAGCTCGACGACCTCGACATGGACGGCATCCGCACCGTACCCATGGACTCCGACGCCTATCCCCCGGCCCTCCTGACCACCGGCCGCGCGCCAGCCCTGCTCTTCGTCGCCGGAGACCCCGAGATGGCCCACGGGCGCGGCGTCGCCATCGTGGGCGCACGCAACGCTAGCGACGGGGGCCTGGAGTTCGCCCAGGCCTTGGCAGCTCGGGTGTCCGAGGCGGGCCTTGCGGTGGTCAGCGGCCTGGCCCCGGGCATCGATACCGCCGCCCACGAAGGCTGCCTTGAGGTCGGCGGTACGCCCGTGGGGGTGCTGGGCAGCGGCTTCGGCGGATCGAGAGCCCAGACCGACCTATGCACCGAGGTGGCTCAGCACGGCAGCCTCCTCACCGAGCTGCGGCCCGGCGTTCCGCCGACCACCGCGAACCTCATGGCCCGCAACCGAATCGTCACGGGGCTCAGCTACGGTGTGGTGATCGTGGAGCTGGGCCAGACCCAGGGGACCGTCAGCACCCTCCGCTCGGCCCAGAGCCAAGGCCGGCCGCTCTTCATCGCTGCCCCGGCCGCGGAATCCGAAGTGGGCCGGGCCGAGATCGCCGCTGGAGCGCCCCTCATCGACTCCCCCGACGATCTGGATGCCCTGGTCGAGGTGGCCAGCTCGTACGAGCCCCAGCCATCGGACGACGAGGAAGACGACGACGGCCAGCTCAGGCTGTTCACCTAGGCCGGTCCTCGCCGGCCGGAAAGCGAGCGTCATCCATGACCCATGTGCTGTGCATCGCCCTCGCCGCCGGGCTCACGCTCCGGCCGGCGCCCGAGGTGCTGAACCCGTTACCCGAGGACGCTACCCCCTGGGTGGAGCATGTCTGCGCCGTGGCGCCCGACGTGCTATGCATTACCGTCGGCGAGGGGCAGGTCCAGTACGGCCCACAGGAGCCGTACGAGCCCCAGCCGGGCGACGTGGTCGCGCCCCCCGATGAGCATCACCGCGTCGTGCGTCGAGATGGAGTGCCTATCGGGTGCCTTGTCGGGGCCGAGGGAGACATCATCAAACGGTACGACCGCTTGGTCGGCGAGCCCCTGGACACGGAATGGGCTCAGCGGCCGGGCAGCTACACAATCCAGAGCGACGATGATCCCACTTACGCGGCGGGCGTGTCTCCCATGGCGGTCCACCGCAAGACCAAGCCGACGGACATGGCCCAGACCAGCGTGTGGAGCTTCGCCTTCCCCCTCCGCCACTACCTGTACCTTCGGCTGCCCGAGCCACTGGCCGAGGGGGCGACGTACTACGTACAGCTCGACGAGGGCCCCCTCCCCGCCCTCGATTACACCCACGATCCGGGCTTGGCGCGCAGCGAGGCGGTGCACGTCAGCCAACTGGGCTTCCGGCCGAGCGACCCCGCCAAGGTGGCGTTCCTCTCCTGCTGGATGGGCGATGGGGGGCCGCTCGACTATCTCGCCGGTCTGGCCTTTCGAGTCCTGCACGACGAGTCGGGCGAGGCCGTCTATGAGGGTACCCTGAGCCTGGCGAAGGCGAAGGGTGAGGCCACCGAGGACGCCTATGCCAAGAACTACAATGGGACCGACGTCTGGGAAGCGGACTTCTCCCAGGCCAGCCTGCGGCCGGGCGCCAGCTACCGGGTGTCCGTCGACGGCATCGGATGCAGCTATCCCTTCCGGTGTGACCGGGAGGTGTGGGACGAGGCGCTCCAGGTCTCTGCGAAGGTCTACTACTACCAGCGCAGCGGCATCGCCCTGGAGCCGCCGCACTCGGAGATGACCCGGCCGCGAACGTTCCATCCCGACGATGGCGTCCAGGTCTTCCACTCCACCTGTGCCCTCATGGACTCGGGCAATGGCATCACCCCCGAGCCCACCAACTTCGGCCGGTTGGTGGCGGGGCTCACCGACGAGATCGTGCCCGATGCGTGGGGCGGATACATGGATGCCGGTGACTGGGACCGGCGGATCCAGCATCTGGATGCCAGCCGGCTGATGCTGGAGCTGGTCATGCTCTTCCCCGAGCACTACGCCGACCTGGACCTGAACATCCCCGAGTCGGGGAACCATCTCCCGGACCTGGTCGACGAAGCGCTGTTCAACCTGGACTGCTACCGCCGGATGCAGACCGCCGAGGGGGGGATCCGCGGGGGCATCGAGTCCTCGGAGCATCCCCGGTTCGGCGAGGCGAGCTGGCAGGAATCACTCACGATCATGGCGTACGCGCCGGGCGTGTGGTCGAGCACCGTATACGCGGGCTGCGCCGCTCGCGCCGCGCTGTGTCTTCGGCAGATCGACGCTGGTCTGTCGGGCACTTACCGGGAGTCGGCCCTTCGGGCCATGGAATGGGCCGAAGCCGAGCGCGCCGGTGTCGATGTGGAGAGCTACCCGCAGGATTTGGGTAACGACCGCAACCTGGCCGCCGCCGAGCTGTACCGCCTAACCGGCGATGAGCGCTGGCACCGGCTCTTCTTGGAGACGACGGTCTTCACCGAGGCCGGAGTGCCGCTCAACCGGTGGCCCGACTACGACCACTCCGAGGCGGCCTGGGTCTACGCGATGACCGACCACGACACCGTCGATCCCCAGGTGCAGGCCAACGCTCGCGAGGCACTGCTGGCCACCGCCGGCGAGCGCGCGGACTACTGCCAGCGCACGGGGTTCCGCTGGACCGACAACCCCTGGAAGCCAAAGGGCATCGGTAGCTTCACGTCGCCCTCGGCCAGGGAGCTGGTGCGCGCCCATCACCTCACCGGCGACGACGACTATTTGCGCGCCGCCGTGCTCTCGACCCAGACGGGTCTCGGGGCCAATCCCGAGAACCTGTGCTACACCACGGGTCTGGGGCAGTTCACGGTGCAGCACCCGCTCCATGTGGACTCCCGGGTCACTCGCCAGGCTCCGCCTCCCGGCATCACTGTGTTCGGCCCGTGCGATATTGAGGTCTACGGAGACTGGGCCGTGGACGTCATCTCCCCCGCTGTGCACCCCGCGATGGAGGAGTGGCCGATCATCGAGACGTACTGGGACGTGTACCTGGACCCTGTGGTCACCGAGTTCACGATCCACCTCCCTCTGGCCGAGACCACCTACGTGTGGGGCTACCTGGCGGCGAGATGAGCCGATCGGGCCAGCAGGCGAGCAAACTGGAAGGAAACCCATTGCCAACTCTCTCGCAGCTTCCCACACCGCTGATGATCATCGACGTGGATGTGATGGACCGCAACATCCAGGCCTTGGCCGACTTCGCCGAGGAGATCGAGCGGGACGTGCGGCCGCACATCAAGACCCACAAGAGCTTGGCCCTCGCCCGGCGCCAGCTCGACGCCGACGCCGTGGGCCTAACCGTCGCTACGGCATGGGAAGCGGAGGTGTTCTCCGGCTTGTGCGATGACTTGTTCATCGCCCGCTCCATGGCCGACCCCGTCGCCCTGGACAGGCTGGCGGCCCTCGCCGCCCGCGGCACCAGGATCATCGTGGGCGTGGACGGCGAGGTGCCCGTGGCGGCCCTCGGCCGGGCGGCGGCGACCCACTCCACGCGCATCGAGGTCCGCATCGAGATCGACTCGGGGCAGCACCGCTGTGGCGTCGAGCCCGCCGAGGCGGCGGCTCTGGCGCGCCGGGTGGCCGGCGCCGATGCCCTGGCATTGGAGGGCATCTTCACCCACGAGGGCCACGTGTACAGCGTCAGTGGCCCGGGCGGAGTCGACACCGTCGCCAAGCGGGTCGCGGGCGCCATGTCCCAGGCCGCCGAGGCGATCCGCTCCGATGGCCATGCCCTTCCCACGGTCAGCGTGGGCTCCACCCCCGCCCGGTTCGCCACGCCGCGGTACGAGGGTATCACCGAGATGCGGCCGGGCACCTACATTTTCAACGATGCCACCGCCATGCTGCTGGGCGCGGCCGAGGAGCCTGAATGTGCCGCCGCGGTGCTGGCGACCGTGATCAGCGTGCCGGGCGGCCGCCAGGTCGTCGTGGATGCGGGCCGGAAGGCCATGGCCTCCGATGGCGTGCCCAGGGAATCCGTGGGCCACGTGGTCGGCTGCCCGGGAGCCAGGTTCCACAAGGCGAGCGAGGAGCATGGGATCATCGAGTGGCCCGAGGACCAGCCCCTGCCGCGCGAGGGCGAGCGCCTGCGCATCATCCCCTTCCACATCTGCCCGGCCATCAACCTGCACGAGGAGCTGGTGCTGGCTCGGGGCGAGGAGATCCTCCAAATCGTGCCCATCGACGCCAGGGGCTATGGCCGGGTGTCCGAGGTGTTGGGAAGATCTCAGTGACCTACGGGCATCCGTGCTGGGCATGATGCGCCAGGCCTTCGCGCCTGCCGGTTGCTCAAGGGCGCCAACGCCGGCGGCGCCGTCATCGCCGATGTGCCCGACGCACCGTTCACCTCTCACGCGTGCCGCCGGGAGGGCAACAACCCCGCGACCTTACGCCTCGGCCTCAAGGGCGAGCAGGGCCACCGGGGCTACGGCAGCCGGTCGAACAGATCTCTGTCTTTAAGGGCCTGGTAGAGATCCCGGTAGAGCGGGAGCAAGCGCTCGTACGCCTCGGCCGCTCCCGGGTCTGGCTCCAGTCGGTCGGTGTGGGCCAGGAATGGACGGGTGAGGTCTGCCGGCCGCGCGACCAGTCCGCCCGCCGCGGCTCCGCAGGCCGCCGCCCCGAGGAGGGTCGCCTCCTCGAACTCCAGGGCCACGACGGGGAGGCCCGTGGCGGCGGCCCGGGCCCGGTTGAGGACCTCCGAGGAGGCCGGCCGGCCCACGATGGTGATGTGCCCCGGCATGTGGTTCTCGGTCGGGAGGGCATCCAGGCAGGTGCGGATGGCCAGCGCCCCGCCATCCACCACCGCTCGCGCCACCTCGGCGGGGCCCGTCGAAGGCGTCATGCCGTGCAGCACCCCCGTGGCGGCGGGATCGCGCACGGGGGTGCGCTCGCCCATGAGGTAGGGCAGGAAGACCACGCCGCTCTCGCCAGGTGGGATGGACGAGGCGAGTCGGATCACCCGCTCCACCGGGTCGCCGGGCTCGCCACCGAGAAGCTGCCCGCACCACTCCACCGAGCCGCCCGTGTACATAGTGGGCGCCATACTCAGCCACCGGCCCGGAAGGGCGTGGGCCGCGCAGTAAAGCCTGCCGTCGTAGCGGTACTCGTCCAGGCAGAGGCAGAGGGTGTCCGTGGTCCCGCTGGAGAGGAAGCACTGGCCCGGCTCGGTGCATCCACTGCCCACGGCGGCGCACGACGTATCGCCTCCCCCTAGGGCGACGGGGACATCCTCGGGCAGGCCGAGGATCTGAGCCGCGGCCCCCCCGAGCCGACCCACAGGCTGGCTGCCCTGAATGGGCGCCGGCCACTGGGCGGGGTCGATGCCCAGGGCCTCCATCAGCTCCTCGGACCAGCGGCCCGCGCCAGTGTCGAAGACCCCGGTCATGCTGGCATTGGCCCGGTCCATGGCGACCTGGCCCGTCATCCAAGCACCCATCCAGGTCGTGCCGTGACCCAGCCAGCGAGCCCGCTCGGCAACTTCCGGCTCCACCTCCCGGAGCCAGAGGTAGCTGAGCACCGAGGTGGTCCCCGGCGTCAGCTCGCCGCCGCCCGTGCGCTCGATCCGGTCGGCCAAGCCCCGCTCACGCAGCTCCCGAGCCTGCCCAACGGAGCGCCGATCGGAGTACAGGATGGCGGGGCGGAGGGCATTCCCATCCTCGTCCATGGCGATCAGGGCGGGGAACAGACCGGTCACACCGATGGTGCCCACTCGGCGCCGCTGCTCCGCCGGCAGCTTGGCGACGGCGGCGGTCAGGGCATCGCGCCAGCGACCTGGATCGGCCTCGGACCAAGTGGGGTGGCCGGGCACAGGGGCCAGCTCGTACGCCTCGCCCACACACGCCACGGGCACGTCATCGCCAGGCTCGAACAACCCCACCTTCACCGATCCCGTGCCCAGGTCTATCCCCATGGCCAAAGTGCCAACCAACGCCGTATCCTCCCCGGCTCCGCGAGGTTCGCCGGTGACCGGTGGCGAACCCACGGGCCATATGGGCCCTAACTTCCTGATGATCTACTGCGACGAGCTGCGCGCCGATGTCTTCGGACACGCCGGCCATCCGCGGGTACGCACGCCCCGTCTCGATGAGCTGGCCGAATCATCCCACGTCTTCGATAGCTGCTACGTTCCCTGCCCGATCTGCATGCCCTCCCGGACGGCCCTGGCCACCGGGCGGTACCCCCGCTCGAACGGCTGCCTGGATAACGCCACACCATCCCTGGAGAGCGAGTCGGCCAGGTCCCTGTACCGGCTGATGCACGAGGGGGGCTGGCGGATGGAGAATGTCGGCAAGTACCATCTGGGCTGGCCCCTGGAGGACAGCGGCTTCGTCCTCCACGAGGGCATTCACGACGGTTTCGGGCCCTTCGGACCCGCCAATCCCGCCCTCCGCCGGCAGGCACGCTACGCTCGCCTCGACGGCGATCTGCCCATCATCATCTGGGGTTCGTCCCCTCTGCGGCCCGAGGAGACGAACGCGGCTCTCACCGTGGATTCCGCCCTGCGGCGGCTCGATGAGGTCGACTCGAGGCAGCCCTTCTTCCTGCGCGCCGCCATCAACATGCCCCATACCCCCTACGCGCCGCCGATGCCGTACGCCAACTGGTACGATCCCGCCGAGGAGCGACTCCCCGCGAGCTACGGCGACGGCATCAGTACCAAGCCAACCCTGGTCCAGCTCTTCCACGACTCGCGCCGGTACGGCGACCTGGCCCCCGACGACATCCGCCGCTGCCGCTGCTCGTACTACGGCCTGGTGAGCTACATCGACCACGAGGTGGGCCGTCTTCTCGATGGGCTGGCCGAGCGCGGGATGCGGGACGACACCGTGGTCGTATTCACCTCCGATCACGGGTCATGCCTGGGCGAGCATGGCTGGATCGAGAAGTGGGGCCATCTGTGGGAGGAGACCTGCCGGGTGCCGCTGATGATCTCGGGGCCGGGGGTCTCAAGGGGCCGGTCGGAGGGCTTAGTGGAGCAGATCGATCTGATGCCCACCCTTCTGGAGCTGGCAGGGCAGAGCCCGCCCGATGAGGTGCAGGGCCGCTCACTTATGCCGATGGTCTCGGGCGGCGATGGGGCCGGCAGGGGAGCGGTGTTCGCCGAGACCTTCGTCCCCGCCCTCATGACCGAGCCCGCCGTCAGCGTGCGCACCCGCCAGTGGAAGCGTACTCGGTACCCACACATGGCCGATATCGAGCACAGATTGCCGGGCGACCACCCGCGCAGGGGACATCCCATGTTCGATGAGGAGAGCTTGGTCGAAGGCGAGCTATACGATTTGGCCACTGACCCCGGCGAGACGCGCAACCTGCTTCTGGAGCAGCCCGGCCATCCGGCCTTGTCCGCTCTGGACCGAGAACTAGACGAATGGCAAGATTCATGTGAGCCGGCGGTGGACTGGGAGCTGCTCACCCCGCCGCCGGGCTTCCATTGGTCGCAGCAGCGGCTGATGGAGGGTGCCACCCTCCGCAACATCTCAAGGACGTGGGGCGACCGGCCGACGGTCGCCCGCAGAGCCTCGGGGCCGGGTTAGCGGCCGCCGAGAACGGAACAGGAGCCTGAACCATGGCATACGAAGGACCCCCTCCGCCTCCGCCCCCGCCGCCCGGTGGACCGCCCGACGACGAAGAGTCGCAGGGCTCTCAGCAGCCGAGCCAGCCTCCCCAGCAGGGACAGCAACCCCAGCAGGGACAGCAACCCGAGCAGGGACAGCAACCCGAGCAGGGCGGGGAGCCCCCTCAGCCCCCCGCACAGCCGCCGTGGACTCCACCCCAGGAGGGCGAGCCCGCTCAGCCTCAGTTCAGCGACACCCCGCCCCAGCAGCCCGGCCAGGAGCCGCAACAACCCCAACAGCCACAGCAGCCCCCGCCCCAGCCGCCCTGGGGTCCGCAGCCCGAGGGGCAGCCCGTGCAGCCCCAGACACCGCCTCCGCCCCAGCAGGTAGGTGGCCAGCCACCTCCCCAGACCGACTGGCAGCAGCAGCAGCCCAGTCAGCCGCCGCCCCAAGGAGGATGGCAGCAGCCCCCCCAGGGCCCGCCTCAGCAGTATGGCGGCCAGCCCTATGCCACCGCGCAGCCGCCGAAGAAGCAGCGCCCGGTGGGCCTGATCATCGGGTGTGTGGTGCTTGGCATCCTCGGCCTGGTCGCCTGCTGCGGGGGCGGGGCGTGGTACTTCATGCGTCAGGCGGGCGGACTGGTGGGAGTCTCGGGCTCGACCTGGTACGTGAACGTGATGCAAGGCAACTACGCCGCCGCGGCGGACATGACCGTGGGCGGCGAGTCCGAGGCCAAAGCCCTGGCCACCAAGATCAACGATGAGTTCGGGAACGTAGTGCCCACGGGCCAGGAGATGCTCGATGTGGAGGCACAGGTCTCGTCGGACGGCCAGACGGCCGAGGTGCCCATCGCCGTTAGCGGATCCAAGGCGAGTGGCACCGCGGTGCTCCATATGCAACTGGGCGGCGACGGCATGTGGCAGGTCGAGGACGTGTCCTTTGAGGACGTCACCGCCAAGTAGCGGGTAGGGCGCCCATCGGGCCCCGGATGGGCGCCCCAAAATACCGCATTCGCCTCTGTAAACCTCTGCCACGGCTACCCGTCAACCTAGGTAGAGAGCAGAGGAAGCGACGTGCCGTGGTTGCCAGGATGAAGCGAACTGAGCCCGTGGTATCGGATTCGGCCCTCGTGGCCCGCGCTCTGCTGGGCGATGAGTCCGGGTTTTCCGGCCTCGTGGAGCGCCATGTCGAGATGCTCACCCGCACCGCGTGGCGCTTTACGGGCAACCAGGAAGACGCCGAGGACGTCGTTGCCGAGACCTTTCTGCGAGCCTACTCCCGGCTCGAGGAGATCCGCGGCGTCGAGACCATCGCCCCCTGGCTCCGCACCATCACGACTAACCTGTGCCTGGATGGGTATCGTAAGAAGAAGTACCGGGGACAGCGGATCCACGATTACGCTCGGGCCGTGCCGACCATCAGCACAGAGCACGACCCCCAGGGCTCCGCTCTGGCTCGGGAAGCCCAGGCGGAGCTGAGCCGGGCGCTGAGGCAGCTCTCGCCCCGGCAGAGAACGGCCTTCCTGCTGTTCGAGGTGGAAGGCAAGGACATCAAGTCCGTCGCCGAGGAGATGGGCTGCTCCCAGGGCACGGTCAAAGCCCAGCTCCATCGAGCGCGCAGAAGACTCAAGGATCTCATGGGCGATTACCTCGCCCGGAGTGGAGAGTGACATACATGCGGTGTCGCCAGGCCATGGTGGTGGTCCACGACCTGCTCGATGATCGGCGCCCACTTTCGGAGTCGCGCGAGCTCATGGAGCATCTGGACGCCTGCGACCGCTGCTCGAAGGAAGTCGCCGATCTGGCGGCTCTATCGCAGCTTGTGGCCGACCGTCCCGAACCCGGGGCGGTGCCTGTGGAGCGGATCAAGGCTCGCGTCATGGACGAGATCATCGCCGACCGGCACAGGCGAGAGCGGCCGAGACCGGCCCTGTCGCCCGCGCTGGCCGCCGCTGTGGGCTCTGCGGCCGTGATCACCGTGTTCGCCATTGGTATCGTCGTCGGCCGAGGAACGGCGCCCCAGCCGGGCGCCCCCGCGAGTGAGCCGGGTGGATCTTCAGGTCGCACCATCCCCATGATCGGCGGCGGCACCGCCGCCGGGCCCTCACTATCGATCGATGCGCCCGTGTTCACCATGGGTAGCGAGGACGATGGCGGCAAGCAGGCCGTTCCTATGGACGAGACACGGGAGGAAGACGCGGTGGAGCCTAGCGCCGATGGATCGGCCCCCACTGCGGCGGACGCCCGTCCGTCCAGGGCCGCAGCAAACCGGCGCCCCATTGTGCCCCGCGGACGCAGTGTGCGGAGCCCGAGCGAGCGGCTGACCTATACGACCACCCAGGTGCCTCGGGCACCCGAGGACCAGCCCTCGCCCAGGAGCACCCCCGAGGTGCGGTCTTACGAGCTCGAGGTGCCCGAGCTGCAGATGCCCACGCCCTCATCACCGAAGGGCGGCGGCGATGAAGGAGACTCCGGCGCCAAGATCATCCTGATCGTGCCGGGCCAGGAGTTCTGAGGTCGAGACCGGGCCTGGAGCCGAGGTGCCAGGTCGCTGACAGTGGGACGAGATGAGCGGGTTGGGAAGAGGGACGCGCATGAAGAGGCTGGCATTCGCACTGGGGATCATGACCGCACTTATGGGACTGGGTTCGGCTTGGGCCCAGGGTGGCGAGGCCGAGGCGCCCGAGGCCCCGGCGCCGGCTCCGTGGGAGGGCCGGGAGTCCGACCCCATCGAGCTGCAGATCGAGTGCCAGCTCCTGTACCTGCCCGGGGGGCCTGACACCCACTCGATGATCCTCCAGGGCCAGCAGCTCAGCTACAGCCACACCAGCCGCACCCTCGTGCTCATCGATGCCACCGAAGCCAGCATCGGCAGCATCCAGGACACGCCCACTGGCGAGAGCTTGGGGACCCCAGCTACAGCCACACGGGGCGGCCAGAGCGTCGAGGTCAGCATCACCCAGCCCCTCGGCTTCGCCGTCCCCGCCGAGGACGTTCCCGACGAGTTCACCATGCCCGAGGACGAGTGGGGCCTCAGCATCCATCTCCATCCCCTGTATCACGAGGCTAAGGACCGCATCCACCTCTACACCATGCTCCAGACCCGAACCCCGCGAGGGGGCGGGATCGAGGAGTCCGAGGCGGTGGATCAGCTCTACTTCCCCTGGTTCGTCATCCCCTGCGAGCCGGGGGCCACTAGCCTGCTTCTGCTTCCCCCCGCCGCCAGCGCCCAGGACGAGGAGTCCGGCTCGGGGGCCCTGCTGCCCCGCGGCTTGGGGCTCACCGATCCCCTCTCGGACATCCGATACGCCCTTACGATGCGAGTCCAGGAGCTGGGCGCACCCCCGCCAGAGCGCGACGATGCAGCCTACCCGACATTCCGCGTAGGCAACCAGTGGGCCGTCCACGCCACCGCCTCCACCCAGGTGAGTGCTATTCTCGAAGCCGTGAAAGACCGGACCGGCGTGGGGCTCTCGCTCCTGGGTGATGACATCACCCCCAACGCGGTACGGGAGGGCGAGGTCAAGGTGCTGTTCCAGTTCCCCGGCGCCGAGCCCGAGGACGAGCTGACCCTCCACGCCCTGCGCCTCACCGATCTCGCCAGCCTGTTCGCCCAGGGCGGCGATCCCTCGCTGCCCGAAGGGCTGTCTTGGCGCCAGCTTCAGGCCCTGGACGACGTCGCCAAGCGGGACATGATGCGTGAAGCCCTGGACCGGCTCGAGGACGAGTTGGAGGCCACCCAGCGCATGATCACAGAGCTGCGCGCCGAGATGGAGGCGGCCCAGGCCCAAGCCGAGGGCACCGACTCCACCGACTGAGCCGCGGCCTCAGGTACGGCTTGCGACCCACCGGGCCCAGCGCGTACAATCCCGACCATGCGAGTCATCGAGCTGTACAATCCCCACGTCCACTCGGTCTGCTACTCGGTGCACGTCGCTGCCGGGTCCCTGACCGACTCCCTGAGCCGCCCAGGAGCGGCCCTCCTCACCCAGCGCATGGTGCTGGAGGCCGAGACCCACGACTTCCACCGCCGCTCCCCCGCCGGCCGCATCTGCAATGGAGCGGTAGCCCCCGCCGAGGCCTTCGTCTATGTCCACGGCCACCGGCTCAACGGCGCCGAGATCGCCGACATCGTGCCCAGCTTCCTGGGGGAGCCCAGCTTCGAGCCCGAGGTACTCGAGCGCGAGCGAGCCATGCTGTGGGACACCCTTCCCGACACCGCCGAGGCCTCCCTGGATGTGGGTGAGCTCATCAACCGGATCCTGATCCAGCCCGACCTCAACTGGAGTACCTTCGGTGGGCGTGATTCCGTGGGGACGCTGACCGTGGAGGACGTGGAGGACCGCTTCGACGAGTGCTGGCTCGATGGCAATGTGGTGCTCTCGGTGGCCGGGGCTTACAAGCGCGCCGACCTGGATCGCTGCGTGGACTCCCTCACCCGGATCCTGGATCGGCGCCGGCCTGCCACCCTGGGGCCCCCGACCGATGTCCTCACCAGTGGACGCAAGATGGCCATCGCCCCTGTGAGCGATGACCGGTTCTCCCTGCATCTGCTGTTCCCGTGCTGCGGCGTCGACGACCCCCAAGCGCCCCTGGTGCAGATCCTGGACGTGATCGTGGGCGACGGGCCCGACAGCAGGGTGCGGAGGCGCCTATCGTGGGAGTCCGGGCTGGCCGAATCGGCGGGATCGCAGCCATGGGTGCTCGGGGACCGTATCATCCTGGAGGTCTCGGTGGAGGGATCGGTGGAGCGGCTTGCGGAGATCATCAAGGTCTTCGTGCGCACCGTGGAGTCGCTGCTTCTGGACCCGCCGGAGGTCGATGAGGTCCACGAGGCCCGCAAGACCCTAAGGTGCCTGCGGGACTTCCAGCTCGATGACCCCCAGTCGGCGGCCCCCGCCCGTGGCTCCCAGTACTTCGCCAGCCGTCTGGAGAGCGCCGAGGAGCTGGACGAGCGGATCACCCGGCCCGCCCACGTTACCCCCGATGACATACATCAGGTGGCAGAGCAGGCCCTAGGCTGGGACAACCTGTCGGTCCTGTACGTCGGCCCCCAGAACTCCACCGTCGACGCGATCCTCACCAACACCTGGACCTGCCTGGATGTGGAGATCTGGGACGGCAGCATGTAGGCCGCCGCGCGCCCGCCCCACCCCGTACATGAAGAGAGGCGCCTACCCGGAATGCTGGTGTCTGGTGTCTGGTATGGGGGTGTAGGATGGGGCCGGGTAGGCGCCTCGTCTGATTAGTAGAATACCAGCCCAGGCCGCTCCGGGAGCACCTTGGGGGCCGGATGCCGTATTTGGATGCCAAACGTGAGGAATCTGTGTCTGAAACCCTTGGCTGCGCGGCGGGGTGGGAAGAGAAGGAACGTCCATCCGACGGCGGTTAGGGTGTCTGGTGTGTTGGGGGGGTGTGTGGGGCCGCCGGATGGACGCTAGCGCACTCTGCGCCGTCTACGCCCGGCCTGTCAAGATTCCCTCCCCGAATCCGAAATATTGTGCACTTTTTCCGGGTCGATGGTCAGGGCGGATCTGGTAGGAGGGGCTTAAGCCGGGGCGGGGCTGGGCCCAGCCCGCGCCCCGGCGAGGCGAAGCAGCCCACACGGGGCCGCAGCGCCTCTCGACACCAGACATAGGGTTGATGCCACGCGGCCACGGCCCAGCCACAACGAATCGCCGGCGATTTGGGCCCAAAGCGGCCGATTTCTGGTCCGGCGCCCCGTCTAAGCCAGCTCCATGCTCTCACCGGGCACCAGAACCGTGACCTCGGCCAGGTCGCCCACCTTGTCCGCGAACTCGTCCGGATCGGCCTCGATCACATCGAAGGTGTTGAAGTGGATCGGCACGACCTGGGCTGGCTTGATCATCTTGACCGCCTCCACGGCATCGTCGATCCCCATGGTGAAGTTGTCACCGATGGGCAGGAACGCCAGGTCGATATTGTGCAGCCGGCCGATCAGCTCCATGTCCATCATCAGGCCCGTATCGCCGGGGTGGTAGATGGTCTTCCCGCCCAGGGTGATGATCCCGCCCGTGGGATTGCCCATGTAGATGGGCGGATCGCTCATCTTCGCCGACCCGTGGAGCGCCGGGGTGAGCTTAAGGGTGAACCAGCCGAAATCGCGCTTACCCCCGATATGCATCGGGTGGGCCTCACAGCCGTGCTTCTGGCAGTACGTGGCCAGCTCGAAGCACGCGACCACTAAGCAGCCGGTACGCTGGGCGATGTTCACCCCATCGCCCACATGGTCGTCGTGGCCGTGGGTTAGGTAGATGGCGTCGGGGTTGAGCTCCGAGGCCTGGACCGCGGCCTGGGGATTGCCCGATAGGAAGGGGTCCACCAGTAGGGTCTTGCCGTCGGCCTCCAGAGAAACAGCGGAGTGTCCGAGGAAAGTGATGTTGACCACGGTTGCTCATCCTCTCGGTAGAGTGTGTAATATCGGCCTGAGGCCCTGGCGACAGCATAAGGGTGTTCGCCCCCGGCGGGGGGCCTCCCTTGGCGACCCCGAAGAGGGCCGAGCCGTGATGCGGAGGACGAGTCAGTGAAGGTGGTCATCCTGTGTGGAGGGCGCGGGCTCAGGCTCACGGGCCGCGAGCCCACCCTGCCCAAGCCCATGGTGGAGATCGGCGGGCGGCCCATCCTGTGGCATGTGATGATGGGCTATGCCCACTACGGGTTCCGCGAGTTCGTCCTCTGTCTCGGCCACCTGGGCGAGGCGATCAAGGAGTACTTCGTGGCCCGGGAGGCCTGGCGGGACGCCGATGTGCGGCTCCGCATCGGGCAAGGCGAGACCCGGCGCCTGGAGCTCCAGAACTCCCACCATGCCGAGAACTTCGACATCATCTTCGCCGATACGGGTAACGAGACCCCCAGTGGCGAGCGCCTCCTGCGCGTCGCCGACTACCTCGATGATGAGGATTTCTTCTGCACCTACTGCGATGGTCTGTGGAACTCCGACCCGCGCCGAGAGCTGGAGTTCCACCGGAGCCACGGCAAGCTGGCCACCGCCACCGCCGTCCGCGCGCCCTCGTCCTTCGGCATGCTCGATCTGGCCAGCGATGACGAGATCAAGGAATTCCGCGAGAAGCCCCTGGTCGACCAGTGGATCAACGGGGGGTTCTTCGTCATGTCCCGCGCCGTGCTCGACGAGATCCGGCCGGGCGATGCCCTGGAGAGCGATGTGCTCACCCGCCTGGCCGATGAGGGTCAGTTGATGGGGTTCCGTCACACCGGGTTCTGGCAGTGCATGGATACCTACAAGGAGCAGGAAGAGCTGGACGCCCTCTGGCGGCGCGGCGAGGCCCCCTGGAACGTATGGGGGGGAGGCCGATGATCGGCCCCATCCTCGTAACCGGCGCCTCGGGCTTCATTGGCTCCCATCTGGCCCGATCGTGCGTCGACCTGGGGCATCGGGTGGTGGTCATCGAGCGCGACGCCACCAAGCTCTCGGGCCTGGACATACAAGGCGTCCGCGGCAAGTCGGACATCGTCCACGGTGACGTGACCGACCAGGCCCTCCTGACGCGGACCCTGGTGGAATACGACATCCGCACTGTCTACCATCTGGCTGCCCAAGCCCTGGTGGGGGTTGCGAACCGGTCGGCGGCGTCCACAATGGACACAAACGTGCGCGGGACGTGGGCCTTGCTGGAGGCCTGCCGGGCCATGGACCGGCGGATCCGGGCCATTGTGGTCGCCTCCAGCGACAAGGCCTATGGCGACCAGGAGCAGCTTCCGTATTGTGAGGACATGTCGCCCCTGGACGCGGTGTACCCGTACGACGTCTCCAAAGCCTGCGCCGATCTTATCGCTCGCTCGTACGCGCGGACCTACCGGCTGCCCGTCGTAGTCACCCGCTGCGCCAACGTGTACGGACCGGGCGATCCGAATCTCTCCCGGCTCGTGCCCGAGGTCGCGCTGGCGGCCGCTCGGGGCGTGGCCCCGGTGATCCGGAGCGACGGCTCGCCCGAGCGCGATTACCTGTACATCGACGACTGCCTGCGGGCCTACCACCTCCTGGCCGATAGCGCCACGAAGGAAGGCGTGCGGGGCGAGGCCTTCAACGTGGGTACGGGGGTGCCCATCTCGGTGATGAAGCTGGTGGTGACGGCCCTGGAGGCCGGTGGCCGGCCGGAGATCGAGCCCGTCATCAAGGGTCAGGCCACCAACGAGATCGACCGTCAGTACCTGGACTGCGCCAAGATCCAGGCCCGGCTGGGCTATACTCCCGAGTGGGCCCTGGAGGAGGGTCTCCGGGCCACCGTTCGGTGGTACGCCGATCACCTCGATCTGTTCGTGCCCCGAGGTCCAAATGGCGAGCCCTCCGGTGAGGCCGATGAGGAGGGCTCGGAGTGAGCCACCCCGCGCCCGCCCTGACCGTCATCATCCCCGCCTACAACGAAATCGGCACCATCGAGGCGATCATCCAGCGGGTGCGGGCGCTGGAGATCGACAAGGAGATCATCGTCGTCGATAACTGCTCCACCGACGGCACGCGGGAGATCCTGGAGAAGATGCCGGAGGAGGATGGCATGGCGGTGGTTCTGCAGCCGGAGAACTACGGCAAGGGCACCTCGGTTCGGGCGGGGATCGAGCGGGCCCGGGGCGAGTTCGTGGTCTGCCAGGACGCCGACCTGGAGTACGATCCCCAGGACATCCCGCGGCTCCTAGAGGTCGCCAAGAAGGGCGCCGATGCCGTCTTCGGTACCCGACTCAGCGACCGAGCCCGCAGGGAGGGCGGCAACACCCTCTTCTCCGCAGGCCGCCGCTGGGTCACTACCTGGTTCAACCTGGTCTTCGGCGCCCGGCTGACCGATGTATCGACTTGCTACAAGATGATGAGAACCGAGGTTATCAGGGACATCCCCCTGGTGGGCGGCGGCTTCGACCTGGACTTCGAGATCCCCGCCAAGCTGCGCAAGGCCGGCGTGGAGATCGTCGAGGTGCCCGTGTCCTACGATCCAAGGGACTTCGAGGCGGGCAAGAAGATCAACTGGCGCGATGGCCTGAAAGCCATGTGGACGATCCTCAAGTTTCGGTTTGGGGGATAGGGTCGGCTGTTCGCTACCTGCCCTCGCCTCGATCCTCTCCCATTCCTGCGGAACGGGAGAGGAAGCCGTGCGGGAACCCCCTGTGGTCCCCCTTCGGGCTGAAGGGGGACGGGGTGGGAGACGTACTCTGGGGTGGGCGGCTGTCTGCTGGGTGGAGGCGGGCCTCCGTGCCCGCCGGGACTGGCGCATGGACGGAAGGGGGAGCTCGGCGGGCCCCCTGTAGTCCTCCTTCGGTGGAAGGGCGATGGGGTGGGGCACCGGCGCCGCCTTTGACCCCGCTCACCCGCCCGGCTAGAATGCCTTCATCCCTCGGCTGAAGTCGGGCCCCCGGTGATCCGATGAACCAGCAGGCTCCCCTTCAACTAACTCGCCGCGAGTTGGAGGCGCTCCAGGCCGCCGACGCCATACCCCTCGATCGCGACAAGAGCGCAGACCTCCGAGTCATCGAGATCGATGGCCAGCGCGCTGTCCTGAAGGACTTCGCCCATCGGTCGTGGCTGTGGCGGATCATCGGCCCGTGGGTGGTGGGGCGAGAGACGCGGGCACTCAGGGCGCTTGAGGGCAAGGCGCCCGTGCCCAAGCTGCTCGGGCGCATCGACCGCTACGCGTACCTCATGGAGTTCGTGGAAGGCGAGCCGTGCAACCATCTCGATGCCGACACGATTACCCCCCGGTTCTTCGAGCGGGTGTCGGAAGCCATCGCCAGCCTGCACCGGGCGGGCTGGGTGCACTGTGACCTGAAGTCCTTCGGCAACCTGATTCGGGGGCCGGAGGATCGGATCTGTATCACCGACTTCGCCACTGCTTTCCCGCGAGAGGGATTCGCCGGACCCCTGCGCCGATGGCTCTTCGAGCGAATGGCCAAAGTGGATCGGCTGGCCCTGGCGAAGCTGAAGAAGTCGCTGATCCCCGAGCTGCTCACCGAGGAGGAGGCCCATGGGCTGGCTCACCCTTCGGTCCCTGTGCGCATCGCGCGGGGATGGCGTAAGCTATATCGTTGGCTGCGCCGGAGATAGAGTCGGCGTCGCGGGAGGCACTGGATGGAGATCCTCTGGGTCGTACTATTCTGCATCGGATTGCTCGCGGGGCTGATCGCCACTGCCTTCGGCCTGCCCGGCACCTTCGTGGTGCTCGTCTCGGTTCTGATCGTCTCGATCTCGACGGGGTTCGCCGTCGGCCCCGTCTGGCTGCTGGTGGTTCTCGCCCTACTGGCCGTGGGCACCGAAGTGGCCGACGCAGCCCTATCGGCATGGGCGGTCAAGCGGTTCGAGGGTTCGGGCCGGGGCCAGGTGGGAGCGGTGTTCCTGGGCCTGGTGGGCGCCATGCTGGGGGGCACGGTGACCTCGGTCCTGGCGGCCATGGGCATCGTGGTCGGTCCCGTAGTCGCCGTGCTGATCTTCATCATCGGCCCCATCGTGGGCGGGGGCCTCGGCGGGTTCGCCGGCGCCATGCTGGGCGAGATGACCCACGGCCGGCCCCGGGACGAGGCCATCCGGGCCGGCTGGGGCGCCTTCTGGGGACGCACCGTGGGGACCCTCATCAAGATCATCGTCTGTACCATCATGGCCGGCATCTCGGCATGGATCGTCATACCCGGGCTGCTCGGGATCGGCGAGGCGGGCGCTGCACCCTCATGAACGCCCGCGAGCTGAGGCGGATGTACGAGCTGGAGTCCACCTACTGGTGGTTCGTGGGCCGTCGTCACGTGATCCGGGCCTGGCTGGAGCGGCTGGCGGCCGGCCTCCCCGACTCGCCGAGGATCCTGGACGTAGGATGCGGTACCGGTGGCAACGCCTTGCTGCTTCAGGAGTTCGGCCGGGTGACGGGAGTCGATGTGGCCGAGACGGCCCTCGAATTCTGCCGCGAGCGGGGCATGGAGGATCTCGCTAGGTGCTCCGCCGACGATCTCCAGGCTCCCGACGAGTCCTTCGATCTGGTCACGTCCTTCGAGGTCTTCGAGCATGTGGAGGACCACGCCCGGGCGGCGCGGGAGGCGGCCCGGGTCCTCAAGCCGGGGGGCAAGCTACTGGTCACGGTCCCTGCCTACCAGTGGCTGTGGAGCGATCACGACGTGGCTCTGGGGCACCGGCGGAGGTACTCGCGGCGGGAGCTGGTGGGGCTCCTGGAGGCGGCGGGGCTGGAGGTCGAGCGCCTGTCCCACTGCGTCAGCTTCCTGCTGCCGCTGACGGTCCTGTTCCGCTGGGGCCAGCGGCTCGTGCGGAAGATCAAGCCCACCACAGGTGAGCCCCAGTCCGGTCTGGTTCTGCTTCCCCGCCCCATCAGCTTCCTGTTCGCGTGGAGCCTTCGACTGGAGGCGGCTCTGCTCCGGTACATGGACTTGCCCTGGGGCGTGACCCTGATCGCTCAGGCGGCCAGGAAGCCCATCGAGTGAAGGTGCCGAGACTCCCGGGCCCTAATCATGTCCTCATCCCAGCAGGGAGCGGAGGACGGCTTCTTGACCGTACCAGGCGCAATCATCCAGGCCGGGCAGGATCACCAAGACCGCCCGGCCGTCATCTACGGCGATTCCCAGCTTACCTATGGAGACTTGACCAGGGCCATCGGCCGGGTGGCGGGATCGCTGGCCGAGCTGGGTATCCAGCCCGGTGACCGGGTAGCCCTCATCGGCCCCAACAGCCATCTGTACGTAGTCGCGTACCTGGCGATCATGCATGCGGGCGCGAGCGTGATCCCGGTGAACCCCATGCTCAAGCCCGACGAGGTCAGGTACATGTTCGCCGATGCCGAGGTGAAGGCGGCCATCGCCTTCGGCCCCTTGGCTAATCTGGTCGCGGCGGCGTCGCAGGGCCTCGATGATCCGCCCCAGCTCATCACTGTGGGCGAAAGCGACGTGCCCGGCGTCGCGGCTTTCGATCGCTGGCCTCTGGAAGGCCCCGAGGATTTCGATCCGCCCCAGGTCCCCCAGGACGAGGTCGCCGCCATTCTCTACACCGCGGGCACCACCGGCCGTCCCAAGGGCGCGATGCTCAGCCATCACAACCTGGTGTGGGACGCCGAGGCCTGCCGGCAGGCAATCGAGTTCACCACCGATGACCGGGTCTTGGCGGTGCTCCCAATGTTCCACAGCTACGCGGCCACCGTGGGGGTTGTTCTGCCCCTGACATGCGGTGCTTGCTGCGTGGCCCTGGATCGGTTCTCGCCCGCCGAGGTGGCGGCCACGGTGCAGCGGGACAAGTGTACCGTCCTGCCTTGCGTGCCGGCCATGTGCGGGGCGCTGCTCCGGGCGGCCGACGAGCTGCCTCGCGGCGCCTTCGAGAGCCTGCGCATGGTGGCCAGCGGCGGCGCGCCCATGCCGGTCGCCCTGATGAAGGCCTTCGAGGAGCGGCTTGGGCTGATCGTGCTCGAGGGCGACGGCCCCACGGAATGCAGCCCCGTATGCTCCGTCAACCCGCCCCAGGGCGTACGGAAGCCCGGCACCGTGGGCCCGCCCATCCCCGGTGTGGAGATGAAGATCGTCGATGATGACGACACGGAGCTGCCGCCGGGTGAGGTGGGCGAGATCTGCGTCCGGGGACCCAATGTGATGCTGGGGTACCTGAACCAGCCCGAGGCGACGGCCGAGGCCATGAAGGGCGGCTGGTTCCATACGGGCGACCTGGGCCATGTGGACGAGGACGGCTACTTCAGTATCGTGGGCAGAAAGAAGGACATGGTCATCGTCGGCGGGCTCAACGTCTACCCGCGTGAGGTGGAGGAGGTCCTGTTGGCCCATCCCCATGTGCGGGAGGCGGCGGTGATCGGCGTCTACGATGACATCCGGGGCGAGAAGCTGAAGGCCTTCGTGATCCCCGAGGAGGGTGTCGCGCCCGAGCGGGCGGACATTCTCAGGCTTTGTCGGGAGAAGCTGGCGAACTTCAAAGTACCCAAGGAGATCGCCTTCATTGACGATCTACCCCGATCCCTGAAGGGCACGGTGCTCAAGCGGGAGCTTCGCGATTCCCACTCGGGCTCGGCGCCCTCAGGCGGGCAATCCAGCTAGGAGGAGTTTGCTGTGAGGAATGGGTGGATGTGGATCGCGCTTATCGCGCTTGTGATGACGGCCGGACTGCTGGCCGTAGGGTGCCCCTCGGAGGAGGACACGGGCACGACGACAACGACCACTGCGCCGAGTACGCCGAAGACCGATACGGCTCCGGCGGACACCGGTGACGAAGAGCCCGGGACCGAGGAAGAGGGCACCACGGAGGAGGGTGGCGAGGACGAGCACGCCGGTCACGACCATGGCGAGGCCACCGAGGACGGGACCGAGGACGGCCCGACGGCCGCTTCGCTTCACGAGGCGATGGAGAACACCATGGGCCCCGGCGCCCAGGCCATTCAGGCCGCCATTGCCGCCGAGGACATGGAGATGGTGAAGGCGGAGGCCGAGAAGATCCGTACTGCCGCCGAGGCCGCCCCCGACCTGCCGGGCGCGCCGACGGACCAGGATCAGCTCGACGAGTTCACCGGCTATGCCGAGGACTTGGTGGCCGATGCCACGACCCTGATCGAGGCTGCCGACGCCGGCGATGTGGACAAGGTCACCGAGGCCGCGAACGCGGTCAAGGATGGCTGCAAGACGTGTCACGACGTGTTCCGTACCGAGGAGTAGTCGCGAGAGTCCACGACCCGCGAACAGGAGATGATCCCAGTGGCGAGCTTGTTCGGCAAGGAATACACCAAGGACCAGCTTCTGGAGCGCTGCGGCAGCGTCGACCAGTTCGGCCGCATCCGTGTGGCGGAGCTGGCCGATGGGCGGGCTCGCGGCGTGCGGGTCGCGGACATAAGCACGGGCTCGGGGCTGGAGATCCAGGCGGCGCTTGACCGCTGCCTGGATCTCACCCACGGTAGCTACAAGGGCGTGCCGCTGTGCTGGCGCTCCTCCGTGGGCGACACCCACCCCACCTTCTATGAGCCCGAGGGCGCCGGCTGGCTGCGCACCTTCCCGGGCGGCATCCTAGCCACATGCGGCCTCACCCAAGTGGGCGCGCCCAACGAGGACGAGGGCGAGGAGCTGGGCGTCCATGGCCGCATCGGCGCCGCACCGGCCGCCCGAGTCTCCCTAAGCGAGGGCTGGGAGGGGAACGACTACGTCATGTCCGTCTCCGGCGAGCTGAAGGAGACGGTCGTTTTCGGTCCGCATCTGGTGCTCTGCCGGAAGCTCTCCACGAAGCTCGGCAGCCGCACCGTCACCATCGAGGACCGCATCGAGAACCGGGGCCACAAGACCCAGCCGCTGATGATCTTGTACCACTTCAACATCGGCTGGCCCATCGTCTCAGAGCAGGGCGAGCTGGTGGCGCCGACGGACACGGTCACCCCGCGGGACGAGGACGCCGCTCCCCACGTGGGACGATGCACCCGGTTTGAGCCCCCCGCCGACGAGTTCCCAGAGCAGGTGTTCTATCACGACCTTAAGGCCGACGGGCAGGGCAAGACCGTGGTCGGCCTGGTGAACGACGAGCTGGGGCTGGGCGTCACCTTGCGCTACGCCAAGGCGGAGCTGCCCTTCTTCAACCAGTGGAAGATGAACGAGAAGGGTCACTACGTGTGTGGCATCGAGCCCGCCAACTGCCGGGTGAAGGGCCGGGCGGACGCTCGGGCCCAGGGTGAGCTGGAGTTCATCGAGCCGGGCCAGACGCGCTCCATAACCGTGGACTTCTCGGTGATCGAAGACGCGGAGCTGGACGCGCTGCGGTCCGAGGTAGAGGGGCTGTAGGGCGCTGTCGATCCGGTCCACACGAGCGAGGGGCCAGGGCGGGTCGCCCGCGGTCAACGCCTATATCGAGGCGTTCCATGAGTTGAAGCAGGGCCTCGTCGCCGAGGGGCTCGCCGCGGCCGAGGCGGCGAAGCTGCTGCTGAGGCTTTCGTACGAGCGTCTGCTGGGGCGCGGCCAGGGCGTGGGCTCATCGCCCGCCGTTGCCGCCCGCTTCGATGAGCTGCGCTGGTCGGTGGAGCCCGCCGAGGACGCGGTAACCCCCGACCACCTCGGCGCCGTCGCTATGCTGGGCGCTGATCAACGGCGCCAGGGCGTGTACTACACTCCCGCCGACGTGGCCGAGTACGTCGCCGAGCACTGCATCGCCGGGGCCCTCGGGGCCCAACCCAAGGATGGCCAACCCCCGACTCTGGGAGGTCTGCTCGATACAGCAGACCGCGACCGGCTGCGTGAGCGCGTGTCGCGTCTCCGGGTGCTGGACCCGACGGCGGGCTCGGGCGCCTTCCTGGTGCCGGCTCTGCACGTACTGGTGAGGATCCTGGCTCACCTCGACCCCGAGACCCCACCCGGTGAGCACGCGCGGCGCGTTGCGGCTGACCAGCTTGCCGGCTGGGAGATCATGCCCGAGGCCGTGGAGGCGTGCCGGCTGCGGCTGATGCTTGAAGTGGTGAGGCTGGACGGGGAGCCGGACGTTCCCCTCGGCGTGGAGCATCTGGATGTGGCTGACGGTCCCGCGCCACCGACGCCGCCCTTCCAGGTCATCGTGGGCAACCCGCCGTACGTGGAGCAGCGGCGTAGCGGAGGGGCTACGCCCGGAGCGCGGGCGGGCAACCTGGCGGGCGTGGTACTGGAGCGCTCCCTGGCGCTTCTCGAAGATCGGGGCTGGCTGGGGATGGTGCTGCCCGTGGGACTCATCAGCGCGGGACGTGCGGCCGAGCTCCGCACGGAGCTTAGGGATCAGTGCACCATCTGGGCCAGCTCCTTCTCCAACCGCCCGGCCAAGCTCATCCCGCAGGTGGAGCAGCGACACACGGTGCTGCTGGCCGAGCGGGATGGCAACCCGGGGCGGGTGAGCCACTCGGCCGGCTATCATCACTTCACGGCGGCGGAGCGGCCCAAGGTGATGGAGCACCTGGCTTACGTCGCGGTGCCCGACGCCCTATCGCCCGATGTGCTGGCCAAGATCTCGGGCCCGGTCCACCGGAGCATCATCGAAGCCCTCGCTGGCGCGGAGGCGGTGGATCCCGATCCGGGCGGCCCGTGGCGTCTGTACTTCCATGACGGCCCTACGTACTGGATCCGCGCCCTCAACTTCCCACCGAACCGGGGGTCGAGCCGGCCCATCTCCAGCCACTACCAGACCTTGGGCCTGCCTTTCGCGGCGGAGCGCGACCACCGTGTCGGGGTGCTCAGTTCGAGTCTCTTCTACCTCCATTTCAAGACCTTCTCGAACTGCCGCGACCTGACTCGGGCGGACCTGGCCAGGTTCCCCTTCCTATCGCCGACGGCCGAGGTCGTCGAGCTGACCGGTGAGCTGATGGCCATCTACCGGTCCACGGCGAAGGTCCGGGCCCGGCGCTACCCGTCCGGGCGAGTGGAGTACGACGAGTACTATCCCGCGGCCAGCAAGCCGGTCATCGACGAGATCGACCGGGCGCTGGGGGCCCAGTACGGCCTGTCGGCGGAGCAGATCGCCTTCGTGATCGGGTATGATGGAGATTACCGAATGAGCGGACGAGGAGGGGTACGCCGTCGGTGCGGCCAATAGGTCTTGCTCCGCCGGCGTAGGCGCGGGCTGTCGACGAGGTGACCGGATTGCACAGAACACTCTCCCGGTGGGTTCTGATCGGGGCGCTCCTGCTCCCCGGCTCCGCCCTGTGCGACCAGGATCAGCCGCCGCCTCTGTTCCCTCCCACGGAGAAGTTCCTGAGTCTGGACATCCAGCGGTGGATGCTGCCCCTGGTGGAGTCCTGGATCCCCAACGAGGGCGTGGAGCGGATCATCCGGTACATCGAGGAGATGCCGGGGGACGTTAAGGTCAAGCTCTTCCATACCCAGGGACACCCCAAGCCCACGCCGCGTGAGATCCACGACTTCTACCAACGGTGGGCCGATGAGGCGGGCTATCGGCTAGTTGTGGAGGTCCGCCACGGCGATCCCCCTCCGCCCTACTGGCCCGAGGAGAACGACCGGCCCTACCAATCGCCCGAGCGGTGGATCGACTACGACCCCGATGAGTACTACTGGGTCGATGCCTACCACCGGCCCTCACCCGAGGGCGGCGTGTTCGTCTGGGTGTGGCAGAACCACGAGCTCTTCTGGTTCTGGGTCGAAGGGTATATCCCCATCGGGCCCGTGCTGGGGGAGTTCCTGGGCGTGCCGCGCGGACCCGTGGACGCCGAGCCGCCCACCGAAGTAGGCCCCATGGAGGAGCTTTCCTTCGAGCTGCCCCGTAGCGACTTCTTCGTGCGAGTGCGTCTGGGCAGTTACGAGATTGAGCGCGTGGCCGCCGATCTGGGTCTCCGAGCCGAGGAGGCAAGCGACGAGGCTGACGCGGCAGAGGTTGACGAGGGGGTCATGGAGGCGCTTCTCTCGGTGGCGCCGGACCTTCTGAAGCCCGTGCGGGCTGCCGTGTCCTACACCTACGAAGGCAGCCGTGCCGAGCGCGAGGCCAGCCTCACGCCTTGGCATCTGTGGCGAGCGGAGCGGAAGTGGCCCAGGCTGGGTGAGGGAACGTGGGGCCGGGCCGAGGTGGCCGTCTGGGCGGCGTCGGGGCCCCGGGGCGGCGCTATGATCATCTTCCACATCGCCGACACGTCGACCGTCGTCGTCCTCGACGGCGGGCCCAACCTGCTCGCCCTGTTCCCTGTTCTGACCAAGATCAGCGAGGGGGCCGATGCCGAGGGAGCGATCCTACGGTGAGCGTCTGGGAGCGATCGGTACTGGGCCATTCGGTGAACGGCTCGCCGGTGCGGGCGGCGGCGGCGGGTAAGGGGCCGCCGGGGCTGATCCTGGGCGGCACCCATGGCGATGAGCCGGCGTCCACCTACTGCGTCCAGCGGCTGATGGAGCACCCAACGATGGAGCGCGTGCTCCAGGCCGTGCGGCTGACAGT
Source organism: Armatimonadia bacterium (assembly GCA_014730065.1). GTDB lineage: Bacteria > Armatimonadota > Zipacnadia > UBA1398 > UBA1398 > UBA1398. The sequence goes on from WJIW01000269.1 coordinate 40,255, forward strand.
TGTCGATACGGTCAATCCCGACGGCCTGGCCGCGGGCACCCGGCACAACGCCCGCCGGGTGGACATCAACCGCAACTTCCCAACGGAGAACTGGGTGCCCGATGAGCACAACCCTGAGTACGCGCCGGGGCCCGAGCCAGTGTCGGAGCCGGAGACGCGCATCCTGGTGAAGCTGCTCGAAGATCTGGATCCGCGGTTTGTCCTGACGCTCCACGCGCCTCTAGCGGTGGTCAACTACGACGGGCCCGCCGAGGATTTGGCGAAGGCCATCGCTGAGGTTAACGGGTACCCGGTAAGCGGGGACATCGGCTACCCTACGCCCGGGTCCTTCGGAACCTACGCGGGCGTGGAGCGTGCCATCCCCACGGTGACCCTGGAGCTGGGTCCGGGGGATGGACCGGAGGAGTGGGCGATCAGCGGCGAGGCGATGGTGGCGGGCCTGCTCCGGGCGGCGTCTCAGGCGGGGGCAGGGGACTGAGCCCCCCACCCCGCGCCACGGCCGGCTCTACTCGTCGTACTGGGGCTTCTTCTTGCCACACTTGAGTAGGGCGCGCTTGACCTTGATGTAGTACTTGTAGTTCTCCAGGCTCACGTCGGCGGGTACGCGGTGGTCCACGGTGGGGATGAAGCCGCCTTCCTCCACCACGGGCCTGAGCCGCTCCAGCTCGGCGTCGATGGCCGCGGGACCCTCGGCCAGCTTGCGCTTACACACGCCGCCCACCATCAGCAGATCGGTCCCGAACTTCTCGCGCATCTCGACGGGATCCGACCCTCCCGCGACTTCGACGGGGAACATGCAGTTGATCCCGCCGCGCAGGAAGTGGGGGATGATGGGCACGATGTTGCCATCGCAATCAGTCCACGAGATGTGGCAGCCATGCTTGGCCAGCAGGTCGGTGATCCGCTCGTACCTGGGCACGATCCACTCATCGAAGAACTTGGGCGAGATGATGGGCCCGCTGTTGAAGCAGATGTCTTCCCAGCCGGCGCCGAAGTCGAACTCCACGTCCTTCAGGGCTCGCTCCAGCACGCCGCAGACGAGGGTGCAGAGCTTCTCGATGATCTCCTCCAGGAGACCCGGATCGTCGTAGCACATCATGGCGATGTTCTCGAAGCCGATCCAGTTCCGGGGCACGCCGATCATGGAGCCGATGGGGATGGCTAGCGGGTAGTCCCGCTGGTTGTAGCGGGCAGCCAGCTCGTCCCAGTTCTCGGGGTACCGCCCCGGGGCGTCGGGGTCGAGCTTGTCCACCCACTCCTTCCAGTCCTCGCGGGTCTTGAGGCCGAAGTCGATGTAGTGGGGGATGGACCGGTGGCCCTTCTTGTTGATCTCATAGGTGCATCGGCTGGCGTCCCGGACGACGATGCGCTCCTCGTCTTCCCGAAGCACCTCTTGGGCGAATCCGGGCAGCAAGCCGGTGTTGATGGGTGCCGTGTGCCAGTTTTCGATGCCGAAGTACTCGTACGCGGCCGCTTCGTTGTTGACCTCGGGGGGGAGGCCCTGGGCGTGCCATTCGGACAGGGTGGCGTCCCAATACCCGAACTCGAAGAAGGGGATGCGGTCCACCCTTTGGTACTGCATGGTCCTGCGGAACCGGTCGCGGAGGGTCAAGCCGTCCTCGCCGCCCACAACGGTCAGGGTTGACGGATCGACCTTCGCCTTTTGAAGAGCCTCGATCTCCTCGAGATCCAAGCGACTCACCTCACTGGATTAGAATGCACCCCTTCGGGTTCGCGAGGGAGGGCTGGCTCCCTTCTCCCCCGGTCGCGCAGGTATCGGGGGCGCTGGACGTGTATTCCCCTAGGGACGGGGGTATGTGGTAGGGGTGCCGAGCGTAGTGGGAGGCTCGTGCTTGCAGACGTCAGTGCTACTCCTCTTGAGTGTGGCCGTGTTCCCCATGGGTGCCCTGATGGGTCTCCTCCTCCCGCCCCTACTCGGCACCCTGGGGCGGAAGATGAACGAGGACGAGGATCCCCGAGTCGCCGCCGCTTGGATGACCATGGCCATCTCCGGGGTCGGGCTGGTTCTGGCGATCATCGTGGCCCGAAGGGCCGGGCAGGCCGAAGTCGTTCAGGTCATGGTCGGTGGCTGGGGGTTGTTCGTCGGTGACGCCATGGGACCCATCGGAGTGGCCTTGGTCTCGGCCCTGGGGGTTCTCGCCGGCGCCGCCATGCTCCCTCAGCTCCCCGGTGAGCGGCCCCCCTTCGCCAGCGTGATGCTGGCCTGCGGGCTGGGCGCGACGTCTTTCCTGGCGGTGGACCCCCGCCAAGCCATCCTGTGTCTGGGCCTGATGATTGTGGCCCTGGGATTCGCCCTGGGCCGCGGCTCGGAGCTCCGAGAGGCACGTCGCTCGGGCTGGCTGTTCGTCGCCGCCTGCGTGCCCGGGTTCATCCTGATGGCATGGGCCGTGCTGACCACAGCGGGGCGAGCGGGCATGCCCGACATGCAGCTCATCCGGGAGCTGGTGGCGGGGGAGATAGCGGCGAACGTGGCGGCCATCCGGGTGCTCACCGTGGGCTACGGTCTCCTGCTGGCCTTGCCGCTCCTGCCCTTCCTGGCGCCCGATCTTCTCTCTCGGCGGCCCATGGGCGCCACGGTGGCGGCGTACGGCATCGGAGCAGCCGCGGTCTCCTGGCTATTTGCGCGGTGTGCCTTCCAGCTCTTCCCCTATGGTGAAGGTTGGGACCTGGCGCGCCGGGGATGGGTCATCCCCGCCCTGGCGCTACCGTCGGCGGGCCTGATGGTCTCCGCCTGTGTCGCGCGGGCGCCCAGCTCCATGGTATCCCTGGCCTTGGCGGGCCAGGGGCTTTGGGTTCCCCTGGGCTTCGCCACGGGCGGCCGCGCCGACGCGGGCTTCGGGATTGGGATTGCGCTATCCATGGCCATCCCCTTCGGCCGCGCGGCGATCCTCGCCGTCACCTCGGCGAGCCGCGAGGTGGCGCCCCGGCGCTCCGAGCCGCTGGTGGCGGGATTGCACAAGGGGGCCGGGGTGGTGGCGGCCTTGGCTCTAGCCGTAGCCGCGCTACGTCTGCCGTGGCCCTTCCATGGGGTGTGGCGGTGGGTCGCCCTGGCGCTGCTTGCGCTGCCGGCGGTGTACCTCGGCTACCGGGTGGCTCGGTTCAGCCTCGCCGAGAGGTCGCGACGGGGGCGGCTGTACGCCATTATCGGCGCGGCTTCGGCGCTGGTGGCGCTGGTAGCCGCTGTGCCCACTCCCCTGACAGCGGCGGTGGCCCGCACCGCGGAGCGCGACCTGGGCCTACACAAGCGGTTCCTTGTTGGACCGGGCGGCATGCCCCCGCCGGTTAACGCGCCCGGTGCCGTCAGGCCCGGTCCCGGCGGGTCGGCCGAGTGACCTCCGGCTGCCGCTATGGGCTCACGCGCCACGTCTGGCCCGGCCGCAGCGTGGCTCTCGGCGTCTTGCCGATGAGCGTCTGCCCGTCCTCCGCATAGACCAGGAACCGGCCCCGGACGGGCTCATCCAAGCCGAGCAGCACCCGATCGGGTCCCAGGGCTTCCTGGCCCTCGAGACGGATGCCGTCCTCGGTCTCGAACACGACTCTCTTCTGTAGCCATGTGGCGAACAGGCGGTTCTCGTTCAAGGCTCGCACGGCGCCGGCACCGTACAGCGCGCCCAGCACCCGCTGCCCATCCACGACCCACCCGATGGCCACGATGTAGGCATCGGCATCGCTTCTGGATTCGATGAGGAGCTGGGAGGGCTCGAACTCCATGCCGTCCTGTGAGAGGGCATAGCGCAGCTCCCCCCGGTTCATATGGAGTCCCATCAGGTACCAGGTGTCTCCGTCCACATCCAGCCGCTTGACGTCGTTGACCGCGAGGGCCTCGGACAGAGCCGGGCCGTCGAACTGGTATGTCTCGAAGTCTTCGCTGGTGGCGCGGTAGACGGTCCCGAAGTTCTGGAAGTCGCCGAAGTAGAGCCGGTACAGACCATCCTCATACATCAGTGCATTCATGCCGTTGATGTCGGCGTTGCTCCAGTTGGGGTACCCCTCGATGGTGAGCAGGTCGTCGTACTCGGCCACATGGGGCAGATCGCCCTCCCAGTGGAGCCCGTCCTCGCTCTGGAATCCGATGGGCCGGTTCTGGCCGTCCGGCTGGTGGGGGTAAGCCGTGGCGACCATGCGGTACTCGCCCGATGGGAGCTTGATGACGCAGCAGTTGCACACATGGATGAAGGGCCCGTGTTCGATCACCGTGCGGCGGTCGGCGAAGCCCAGAAAGTCCTCGGTCCATGCCGTGTATATGCGGTCATTGCCCGTTTCCACGCCGTCCCACGCGCCGTAGTACAGCCGCCAGCCGTCGGGCTCCCGAATGGCCATGGGGGCGTAGATGTTCCGCAGCGGCCCTTCCCTCGGCTCCAGAAGGGGATGACGGGCGTCGAACTTCAGGTTCAGCGTGCCCGCCGACCAGAGCAAGGGGTCGAACTCGCCGGCGGATACGCCGCTGATGGTTACGGCGCCGGCGAAGTCACCTTCGCCCGCCGGCTCCACGGTCCAATCGGCGCCGGCGGCAGAGGCGAGGAGTAGCGCGAGGCATAGCGTGCAGATCCACAGGGTCGTCATGGCAGGCGTTCCTCTCAGTCGGTGGGTGCGGCGAACTCGTCGCCCGTATCGGCGGCCCACTCGCGCAGCATGTCGTTCAGCTCCCGCCGTTTCCGGTGGAAGGCCGGATCATGGGCCAGGTTGACCAGCTCGTAAGGGTCCTCGTTGAGGTTGAACATCAGCCACGGCATGCCCTCGAAGGCGGCGTACTTCCAGCCATCGGCGGTAACTACGCCGCGCCAGGTCTTATCCACGCTATGCCCGTGGCCGGTGGGGACGACGATTCCCATGTATGCGGAATCTGGCTGGGTCACCTCGGGTCGCCCCGGCAGGATGCGCCCGGAGTAGTCGGTCCCTCGCATCCATTCGGGTGTGTCCAAGCCGCAGAGGCCCAGGGAAGTGGGGGCTATATCCACATGGTTGATGGGCGCCGGGCACTCGCCGCGGCCTCGGCCGTAGAAGGGCTGGCCGCCGCCGATGATGCAGGGCATCCGGATGGACTCCTCCCAGGGTGACGTCTTCCGGAACTCACCGTGGCTGCCGTGCATGTCGCCGTGGTCGGAGAAGAAGATGATGTAGGTGTCATCGGTCAGGTTCGCGTCGGCCAGGGCCCGGCGAACCCGGCCGACGTTCCAGTCGAGATTCTCGATCTGGGCGTAATAGCCCGCCAGCTCGCGCCGGGCTACGTGGGTCACCCGGGGAATGTCCGGCACATTCGGGCGGAGCTGGACGGTGGCGGGGTTGTGCCGGGCCATCCACTCCTGGGGCGCTGTGTACGGATCGTGGGGCGGCTGGACCGAAAGCACGGCGAAGAAGGGCGCCTGGGAGGGGATGGTGGCCTCTACGTCTCGGCCCCGGGCCCGGATGTAATCGATAAGCAGATCGGTCAGGCAGTCGGTCTCGTAGCCCGGGAGCCGGTGGTGGAAGGCGCCATCGTCCTCGCCGCCGTGGACCCACGAGTCCCACTGGCTGTTGTTGTTCTCGTACCCGACCCAGCTCTGGAAGCCGCCGCGCCGCTCGGGCGGGATGATGTGGTACGCGGCTCGCCCCTCGCGCTCCTTGAAGCCATCGAGATGCCACTTCCCGAAGTACGCCGTGTGATAGCCCGCATCGTTGAAGGCGTGGGCGATGGTGCGGGAGTCGGGCGGCATCTGGTACTCGTGGCCGGGCACGCACTCGTGGGGGTAGAGGCTGGTGAGGAGCGATCCGCGGAAGGGACAGCAGAGGGGGCTGCCAGCCACGGCGTTGGTGAAGTTCACGCCCTCGGCGGCCAGCCGGTCCAGGTTCGGGGTGCTCACGTTCGGGTCGCCATTGCAGCCCAAGGCCTGGGCTCTGTGCTGATCTCCGAAGATCCAGATGATGTTCGGTCTGCGCTCGGGGCTCTCACTCACGAAGGCACATCCTCCCTAGCGAGAGAGGGGTTCGCCGACATTCAGTCGAGGCCTGCGGGGCGGGGTCGTTGGTCCCGCTGAGGTCTGGAAGCCACCAGCGCAGGCAGCCGGGAGTCCATGGCACGCTCTCCATTCGCAGTGTGCCGAGGGAAGGGCTGGGGAAGGAAGCTCGGAACTTCCTTCGTGCGCTCCCATGATCGAGAAGGGACAGGTAATGCCATGCGACCGATACTAGCCGCGCTCCTCCTGAGCGCCGTTGCCCACGTGGGCTGGGCGCAAGTGCCCGAGGGATACGAGCTGGCCGCCAGCGTGGATTTCGAGGACGGCTCCCTGGATGCCGTGGAGGTCCGGCCGACCAGCGAGTGGGCCATCGAGGATGGGGCCCTGACCATCACCACCGTGGGCACCGAGGGCGAGGTCCGGGCGCCGTTCAGCTATGTAACGCTTCCCGGCCATTGGGTGGGCGATCTGGTGCTCACCTTCCGGGCCAAATGCCACACCGACCCCGAGGTCCAGGGACGCGATGTATGCGCCTTCCTGGGATGGTCCGATCCGACCCACTTCTCCTACGTCCACTTCTCCAACACCTCGGACGGCGTGCACAACGCGATCCTGGAGGTCGACGGCGCCGACCGAGCCCCGCTGGAGCTGCAAGCCGAGCCCCAGGCGAAGCTCACCGACGCCGAGTGGCACACTTTCAAGGTGGAGCGGACCCTGTCCGACGGCATGATCCGCGGCTACGTGGACGACATGGAGACGCCCTGCCTGGTGGCTCGGGACCCCGAGCCGTGGGCGGGGAAGGTGGGCGTGGGCGCCTTCGATGACAAGGCTAGCTTCGACGACATTCGGCTGTACGTTAGGGAGGATCGCATGACCATCGACGACATCCTGGCACCGGGCGCTGAGGTGGAGCAGATCGCCACCGGCTTCATCTTCACCGAGGGGCCCTCGTGGGACGCTCTGCAGGGACTGCTGAAGTTCTCGGACATCCCCAACAACCGCATCAACACCATGAGCCCCGAGGGCGAGGTGGGGGTTTTCGTGGAGCCCAGCGAGCAGAGCAACGGGACCTTCTACGATGCCCGCGATGGCAGCCTCCTGGCCTGCCGCCACTGGGCCCGGGATGTGGTGAGGCTCGCCCCCGACGGCGCGGCGACCGTCCTGGCCGACACCTACCAGGGCGGCAAGTTCAACAGCCCCAACGACTGCGTGCTCACCACCAGCGGCGCCATCTACTTCACCGACCCAGCCTACGGCCTGGGTGACCGGGAAGCCGAGCAGGACGTGGAGGCCGTCTACCGGCTCGACCCCGACGGCACGGTCACCCGAGTCATCGACGACATGACCAAGCCCAACGGCATCCACATCAGTCCCAATGGCGAGTGGCTGTACGTGGCCGACTCCATCGACATGTTCGTGAAGGCGTACCGAGTCAATGAGGACGGCTCCTGTGGCGACGGCCGGGTACTGGGCGAGCTGAAGGCCCCCGAGGAGGGCGTGCCCGACGGCATGACCATGGATACCCAGGGACGGGTGTACTGCACGGGCTCCGGCGGAGTGTGGGTGTTCGGCCCCCAGGGCGAGCTGATTGGCCGCATCATGGTTCCCGAGCCGCCGGCGAACTGCACCTTCGGCGGCGAGGACTACTCCACCCTCTACATGACTGCCCGTAGCTCAGTGTATGCCGTCAAGACGCGGGTCACGGGCTACCTGCCGCCCGTCGACTAGCGGCTACCCGGGGCTGGAGCCCTGCCACGCGCGAACCAGCTCCAGCCCCGCTCGGTAGCTCTCGATGCGAGTGTTCATCACGGCGTCGTCCTGGCGGCGCTTGGGGTGGACGCCATTGGTGAGAACGATCACGAAGGCATCGGCGTCGGGGTCCATCCACATGCTGGTCCCCGTGAAGCCGGTGTGGCCGAAGGACCGTGGGCCGAACACGTCGGAGAGGAAGCCCCCTTCCTTCGTCGCCACCCAGCCCATCCAGCGGGCGCCGTCGTCGTCCTCCTCCTTGGTCATCATCGCCCCGAAGGCGCGGCCGGAGAGCAACGGACCGCCGCCGCGCAGCATGCACCGGGCGAACTTGGTGAGGTCGTAGGCGGTGGAGAACAAGCCGGCGTGGCCGCTGACCCCACCCATGGCCCGGGCGTTTTCGTCGTGAACCACGCCGACGATGGGCTCGCCCGACTCCTCATCAATCTCGGTGGAGGCACATCGGGCTCGCATGTCGGGGGTTGGGTTGTAGCGGGTCTCGGACATGCCGAGGGGCCCGAAGATGCGCTCCATGGCCAGCTCGTCCAGGGTCTTGCCCCCCAGCCGGGCCACGATCTCGCCCAGGAGTATGTAGCTCAGGTCGGAGTACTTGCGCTTCTCGCCGGGCTGGGTGAGCAGCTCCTCCTCGAGGATCGCCCCCAAGACGCCTTGGTAGGACGAATGCTCCTTGTAGTATGGCCGCCACCAGATGAATCCCGCGGTGTGGCTCATAAGCTGACGAACGGTGGCCTCGCCCGGTGGCCGGCCCGCGAACTCGGGCAGGTGCTTCTGGAGCGGGTCCTCGAAAGCAAGATCGCCCGCGTCGTACGCCATCATGGCCAGAGTGGTGGTAGCCACCACCTTGGTCAGGGAGGCGAGGTCGAAGACGGTGTCCAGCCCCAGGGGCTTGGTGGTGGGCACCGTCTGGGCGTGGCCGTGGTGTCCCAGGAACAAGGTCCGCTCCGTCTCGCCCGCACTGACGACGATCCCGGGTATCTCGCGCTCGCCTGTCGCTCGACGCATCACGTCTCGCACGCCGGCTATCGCTCGGTCGATGGTCTCCATGGCCGCGCCTCCTTCGGTCCGTGGAGGCAGGATTCGCGCACATCGGTGGCGCACCTGCGCTCCAGCACCCACACAGGAGGTAGCTCGCGATGATGGCGTTCCTGCCGCTGCTGGTGCTCGTCGCTGCACAGCCTGGGGAGACCGTCTGGCGGTCGGGCATGGAGGGTGGCTACCCGGCGTGGAGCCTGCCCGAAGCCTCCATGGGCGAGGTAACGGACGCCAGAGCCGCCTCGGGCGATCGCGCTCTGCGGATCGTCGATACCGACGACGACCGGGGCGGCTCGAACGTGACGTCGCCGCGCTTCGCCGTGGAGCCGGAGCGCGCGTACACGCTGCGCATGCGCGTGCTCACCTTGTCCGGGTCGGGTCTGGGCATCTACCCGCGCATCTACGATGGGGCGGGGCAGATGATGCTGCCCGGGGACTACTTCCATCGCGGCGCCCCCAGCCAGCCGACGGGGGAGTGGCTCACCATGGAGGCCACCTTCTTCGCGCCCAAGGGGGCAGTGGAGGCCGACATTTGGATCCACAGCTACAGCCACGCCACCGTGGAAGCCTATATCGACGACGTGGAGGTCATCGAGATGGGACCTGCCAACATCGAGCGACCCTGGCCCCCTCAGTACAAGCTGGATCCCGAGGAGCAGGACCGGCTGACCCCCGCCGATGTGGTCGGGCCCGATGGCATCGTCTATCCCGACTGGCGTTACGCCGGTGTGCCGGGTGGCGTGCCCCATGTGGAGACCGTTGCGCGGCTGCGCGACTTCGGCGGACTGCCCGATGGTGCCGACATCAGTGTGCCCCTGGAGCTGGCCGTGGCCGAGGCGGCCCGGTTGGGCGGCGGGGCGATCGAGCTGGAGCCCGGGCAATACAACCTCGCCCGCCCGGTGTTCATCTACGATGACGGCATCGTCATCCGTGGCGCCGGCCAGGACGAGACACAGATCCTCTTCACCTACCGGGTCCCGCCCCGCACGGTGCAGTTCTTCACGCCCACCGATGGCCTGCTTACGCCCTCGACCCCTGTGGAGATCCACGCGAATCCCGAGGGATTGCAGGCCATGGAGATCCGCCTGGAGGGCGAGGTGCTGAGGAGCTGGGAGCCGAGCACCCATTCGGGTAACACGTTCCAACTGTATCTGTGGGGCAGCGAGGTGTTGGACGCTGAGGGCGAGGGCGACGTGACGCTCACCGCCTACGCCCGGTGGGATGACGGCTCCGAGGACGTGGATACCCTGACTGTCGAGGCCCGTCGGCCGGGGCCCGATGAGCCGGATCCCCACCTCCGAATGCGCCGCCAGCGGTACCGGGCCATCGCGGCCCTGACCTTCGCCGGGGCACCGAACCTGGGGCCTCGGCTGCTTCTGGCCGACGACGGCGATCGGGGCGACCTGTGGATCAGCCTACAGGAGACGGACGGGCTCAGCGTCGGCGACGCCATCCACCTCGAAGCTCCGGCCACCGATCGTTGGAAGAGCCTGACGATGAACCAGTGCCCTTGGGGCACGTACCGGCGGTACGAGCTCCGCGTCGAGGAGATCGAGGGCAACCGGGTCCGCCTGAATCAGCCCCTGCGGATCGATTACCCGGTCATCGATGACGCCTATGTGCAGCGCCGCGAGCCCATCCGCCGATGTGGGGTCGAGAGCCTGACCATCGAGCAGACCGAGAACCTGTGGATCTCGGCGGTGATGTTCTCGGCGGCCTGGGAGTGCTGGGCGGGCGAGGTGACGGTGCGGATGTGCGGGCGCTGGCCCGTGTACGCCTTGGAGGGCAAGTGGTGCGAGATCTGGGATTGCGTGTTCGATGACGCCTGGTTCAAGGGCGGCGGCGGCACGGCGTACGCGGGCTGGGAGCGATCGTACGATTGCCTCATGGAGAACGTGGTGACCCGGAGCTTCCGCCACGCGCCGCTGGTCCAGTGGTCCTCGGCGGGGAACGTCATCCGCCGCAGTCTGTTCGAGCAGAGCGACGGCCAGTGGCACTCGGGCTGGACCAACGAGAACCTATTCGAGAACTGTGTCATCGAGTCCGTGGCCGACCATGGCGCCTACGGGTACGGCCTTTGGGCCTCGCCGCCCGAGGATCAGGCCCACGGTCCCAATGGCCCTCGGAACGTTGTCTGGGGCTGCGACATCAGCTCACCCCGGGCGGGCCTGTGGATGGGCGGGATGAACGAGGGCTGGCTGATCGCCTACAACCGCTTCGTTGTCGAGCAGGGCCCCGGCGTCTTCGCCAAGACCTTCAGCTTCGATCACATTATCCGGGGCAATCACTTCGAGATCCGCGATGGCGCGTCGCCCATGGTGCTGCTCCAGACGCCCGACTGCCTGGGCGTGGAGCTGATCGACAACCGGCTCTACGCCACGGGCGATCAGGCCATCCTACTGGGCCCCGCCGAGGCGACAATGGTGGGCAACGAGATCATGGTGGGCGAGACGGCCCCTCTGCCCGAGCGGCCGGTAGATTCGATCTTCGACTGGCAGCGAGGCTTGTGAGTCGCGGCCGCTCTACTGTCCGGCGTGGGGACTGACGATGAAGTTGCCGTTGTCGTCGTAGGCCGCGCGTATCACGTCCCGAGCCACCGGGGCGGCTGAGTCGCTGCCATGGCCGCCGTTGATGATCAGCGCGGTCACGACGATCTCCGGGGCGTTGTTGGCGCGCTCCACCTGGTTGGGCCTCGAGGGGTTCATGTTTACGTAAGGGGCATAGCAGGTGAACCACGCGTCATCGGAGCCGACCTCCGAGGAGCCCGTCTTTCCCGCCACGGCGACGGGCACACTGTTCTCCCCCGAGAAGGCGTAGTGGGCCGTGCCGTGCTGCCACTCCACCACCCCACGCATGCCCGAGCGAACGTAGTCCAGGGTAGTGGGCTCGAGGTCGATGAGGGTAGGCTCCCTCTCGCGCTTGATGGGCGGTATGGGCTCGCCGGCGTCGGTGATCCGGGCCGCCACATGGGGCACCACGCGTTTGCTGCCATTGGCGATGAGGGCGGTCATGACGGCCACCTGAAGTGTGGTCGCCTCGATGGGTCCCTGGCCGATGGCCATGTTGGCGCTATGGCCGTCGAACCAGCCGTCCTCGCCCAGCTCGTTGATGAGATAGGCTTCGTCGCCGACCAGGCCCGGGTGCTCGCCCGGCAGATCGATACCCGTCTCCTCGCCGAAGCCGAAGCGGTGGGCCCACTTGAGCAGTCGCTCCTGGCCCAGCTTCACGCCCACGTTGTAATAGAAGATGTTGCACGACTCGGCGAGGGATTTGATGACCCCCACGGCCCCGTGTCCGAACTCCTTCCGCCAGCAATATCGGATGGTACCCAGCTCCATGTGGCCGGTGCAGTAGACGTGGTAGTTGGGGTCGATCACGCCTTCCTCGAGCGCCGCCGCCAGTGAGACGATCTTGAAGGTGGAGGCCGGGGCCCGCTTCGACTTGGTGACATGGTTCTGGTAGGGCAGGCGCTTCTTCGGCTGGTTGGTCTCGATGGCGATGCGCTCGTCGTCATACTCCGGCGGATGGTCGGGGAGGAACCACTCGCTCTCGAAAGACGGGTAGCTGGCGAGGGCATAGATGGCCCCCGTGTGGGGATCCATGGCGACGGCCGCTCCGGCGTCGCCCTCGTTGGCCTCCACGTGGCGGGCTAGCGATGCCTCCATGGCGGCCTGGATCCGGGCATCGATGTGTAGGGTAATGTCGTGGCCCGGTAGCGGCGGTCGGTCGATCATGGGCTGCCGATCGGGCCGGATGACCTGCCGTCCCTTGCGGCCGCGCAGGAGCTTCTCGTAGTAGGCCTCCACGCCTTCCTTACCGATGACGTCACTGGGCCCGTATCCCTCGTTGTAGAGATACCTCTGGTCCTCGAAGATCAAGCCGACATAGCCGATGAGATGGAAAGCGCTGGAGCCGTGCGGGTGTCCGTAGCTCCGGCTATGCCGCCGAACGACCTCCAAGCCGGGCAGCTCGTGGAACCGCTCTGCCAGGCGCATCACGGCTTCGTGGTCGAGGTCGGTGGCGATGGCCGCTTGGCGGTACGGGTCGAAGCTGTAGTCGCAGAGGGTATCGATGATCTCGTACGGATCGACCGGGTCGGCGGCGGGTGGATCGGCGGTTCGCGACGGCGAGCTGTTCACGATGTCGGCTACGGTATAGGCGATTCCCTCGAACCCGGGCGGCGGGTCGGGATAGCGCTGCTCGCCCTTGTCGTCGCGCTCGACCTCGTCCATGGGCGACTGCCACGGGCCGAAGTAGAAGTCCTCGACGTAGTACGGCGTGACCACGGCGATCCAGTCGGGGTCATTGGCGGCGTAGGAGCGGCCGTCCCGGTCGAGAATTGTGCCGCGAGGGGCGGGTAGGGCGTTGTTGAGGATCAGCGCGCGCTCGGAATCCTCGCGCCACTGCCCGGCCTGCACCACCTGCATGATCCACAGTTTGCCGATGATGACCGCCAAGGCCACGAAGAACACGCGCCGGAACCACGTCGTCCGGGTGCTCCTCCAGCCGCGATGGACTCCATTCTCGAAGCCTCCGTCGGTCTCCGGCCTGCTCCAGTACTCGTGCAACAAGCACGCCTCCTCGGGTTCACACATGATACCAGTGATGGGTACCCTCCTAAAGGACAGGGCAGAGCGGCGGAAGTTGCCGTGGCGCGAGCGAGGCACGGGCTGGGGCCACGCATTTTCGCCGCCACCACTACCCCCTCGGTCGCGTCTGGGACTCATTACTACCGACGGAAGAACGGGGACGCCATGACAGCGAAGGAGCCGGCGGCGCTAGCGGACGAGGTGTTGGTGGTGGCCGCCATCGCCGGCGATCTGGGATCCTTCGATGAGCTAGTGCGGCGCTACCGCCCGGCGGTCATCCGCCAGTTGGTGGGGGCCGTGGGGCCGGAGATGGCCCAGGACGTGGCCCAGGAGGCCTTCGTCCAGGCCTTCCGCGCCCTCCCCCAGCTCACCGCACCGGAGGCCTTCGGGTCATGGCTCCGCCGAATCGCCGCTCGCTGCGCGGGCCGGCGCGGCAAGAACCGGACGCGCCGGAGGCAAGTGGAGTCGCCCCTGGACGAGGTGGTGCTGGCCACTTGCCGCTCCCTCGCCCCGGGCCCCGAGGAATCGGTGCTCGATGAGATGGACCGGCAGGGCGCTCTTGGGGCCGCCAGGTCGCTTGCGGAGCCGTATCGGGAGACGGTCGAGCTGCGGTTTGTGCAGGACATGCCCCTGAGGCGGATCGCCGCCTTCCAGGGCATCAGCGTCGAGGGCGTCAAGTGGAGGCTTCGGCGAGCGCTGGCCATGCTGCGGGAGCGGCGCGGCGAGACCGATGAGCAGTAGACAAGCCACGGAAGTGGCCGAAAGGGAGAGATCCAATGAGCGAAGAGCATACCCCGGAAGAGAAGGTCGGAACCGATCGACTGCGCTACATCCGCATCCTGCAGAACATCGTGGAGCATGCGGAGCGGATCGAGCAGGGGCTCGCCGAGGAGCACCCCTCGGCCACCCACTACATGCGCACCCAGCTCAACAAGGTCAGGGAGCAGATGGCCAAGGACGATCCCCTGGTCGCCGACCTGTTCCCCCCCGTGCCCGAAGACACCAGCATCTCCGACGTGGGCGTCATCGCCAAGCAGCTCCTGGACTTCGCCGGCGAGACCATTACCGAGCGCACCGCCAAGGCGGTCCGTGAGGGCCTCACCATCACCGGTGAGAACGTCAGTGTATGCCTGTCGGATCTGGCGGAGCTGGGCGTCCATATCCGGGAGCGGGTGACCGAGGCCCTCGGCAGCGCCTTCCACCCGGGCGATCCCAAGGAAGACGAAGAGCTGGACGCTCGCATCGGCGAGCTGGAGGCCAAGGCCAAGGAGACGGCCAGCCGCATCTCCAAGGACGCCGAGCAGGGGTACGAGGATTCGGCGACTCTGGCCCAGCTCGCCAAGGAGCTAGCCCGGCTCCAGCTCCGCAAGGCCCGCAAGCGGATGCAGGACGCCGTGGCCAAGGAGCAGCCCGAGGGCCAGGACGAGAGCAAGGGCGACGGGAACGGCAACGGCCAGGCCCCGACGGAGTAGCGGCACCCCGCACCGGGTCCGCGCCCAGCCTGAGGCGCGGACCCGCTCACCTCATTCCGCTACCCATCATCCTCCTCGGGTAGGTCGAAGACGATGTGGAGGATGGATGGGTGGACGTAGATCCGGCAGTTGCCCCATGGCTGCTCGCCGACGGTGCTCTCGCCAAGCAGGCCGAAGGGGGCATCGGACACCGGAGCAACCGAGAACCCTCCCGGAAAGCCGTCCTCGTCGATCTCCACCGTGGAGAACCGCAGATACGCTCCCTGTGCGCCCAACAGAGAGTGGACCATGCCCCCGACAGCCGCGCGCCGGCCCGGACCGGGGGTGAGGTCCTCAATGACTACTCCGCTGGGGCGGCGATCGAGGGCCGTCACGTACGCGCGGCCGGGCGCTAGGATCCACTGGACCATCCGATAGGTACCATCGGGCGTGTCGAGGGTCATCAGCCCCGCAGGGCAGGCGGGCAGGTCCGGCGCGAGCTCCACCTCAGTTGTCCAGGTGGCGGCGTCGTCAGGCAGCTCCATGAGCCAGCGGATGGCGGCAGGCACAGGGCTCACCTCGCCGGTACGCCATACGTCGGCAGGCACGAAGTGGATGGTATCCGCGCTCCAGTCTCCGATGAATGACTCTGCGGCCTCGGCCAGATCTCTGCGTCTGGGCGGGGTCGTATTGGGCAGTGGAGTGTTGACGAGTATCTCGAGGAGCATCTGGTCCTGCCACTCGGTTATGGGCTCGGGCACCTCCGGCCTTGAGACCGCGTGGGCTTCTGAAGCGAAGGCTGGTCCGCGCTGGCCGGTGAGGAACGAGAACATGCAAGTGGGGGGGGCCTCCGGGTCGACTTCAGCGGCCCAAGTGAAGCACGGGTAGGGCGCCCACGCCGATGAGGCCCAGGGGTGGGGAAGCATGCTCAGCCACAGTACGATCCAGCGTCCATCCGACCAGCAGGCAACGTTGTGGGGCCACCAACGCCATGTCCCTTCATCGAGCCGCATCCCCGCTTGTGGAGGTCCATGGATCCATAGGGTGCCATCGGCCAGGGGTTCGGTTCTGACCCGCCCGGCACCAAGCGTGCCGGGCGGCCATCGGAGGAAGCTCGCTGGCACCCGGGTCTCGAGTTGGTCGGACGCCTCCGCGCCATCGGCCCTCATGACCAGTCCCGCGGCGATGTTAGTCCGCCAGGCCAGGCCCTGAAGAGTCACCTCGTCACCGTCGGGCAGCTCCAGCACCGCTGAGACCGCCGCTCGGGCGCCATGTGGCTCGATCTCCCCCGTAACCACCCGCCGCCCGTACTGCTCGGCGGCATCGACGGGGGCGGGGTCATCCTCGAACGCTCCATATGATCGGTCGTACTCGCCGCTAAGCCGCCGCTGCCGGTACTGTTCGGCGGCATCATCGTCGTAGGCGTCACTCGGAAGCACATAGGCTTGCCACGATTCGGGGTCAGGCAGGATCTCGTCTGCCAGCATGCCCTCCATGGACTGCTGCAGCTCTCTCAGAACGGCAGGGGTCAGGGTGACCAGCGCGAGGTCTTTCTCCGGCACCCCGAGCTGCAGTCTCCAATGCGGTCGCGGGTAGTGCAGTGGATCGATGTCAGGGACATTCCTGAGGAGCACCTCGGCCTGGGACGTGGTCAGCTCAGCCAAGGGCTCCTCAGAGCCGTCTATCGGTGCCACCATGTTGCCCGGTTGGGCCGCGGCTACCGTTGCCAGTAGGCCGCTCAGCCAGATGCTGCACATGATCCTGGCTAGCCTGTGGCGGAGTCGTGACTTCGAATGGGGCATTCTGCACCTCCTACGCTACTCGTCCGTGACCAGAACGTGACCAGGTGCGTTGACGAGATATCCGGACAAGTAACCGTGTGCATAGTCATCGTCCACACCGATACCCGTCAATATGTCGTATGGGTAGGCTGCGTTCTTCTCGACGGGCCACCAGGCCCAGTACCGCCCATCAAGCGCAAAGGTCGCCTCGAAGTTGTTCCAACCGCCAGCAATGAACCCGACTCTGGAGGGTCCAGGGCAGCCGTCAGCCCAGCAGGCCGCGGCGTTGGCCAACTCCCATTCTGACTCCGCGAGACCAGTCGACTCCCGAGGGACCACATTGAACACAGTGGCGTCGATGC
>WJIW01000270.1 GCA_014730065.1 Armatimonadia bacterium
ATGCTGCACCAGTGGAGGAGCTCGAGTGACGATTACGCAGTTGTCCGTCTTCCTTGGCGAAGACTCCGGTAGCCTGTCCAAAATGTCCGACACCCTGGCCGGGGCGGGCATCAATGTACGTGCCTTGTCCGTTGTGGCCGATCCCACCCACCGCATCGCCCGGATCGTCGTGGACGACACCGACCGCGCGCGGTCCATCCTGGGCGAGGTGGGGTTCATGGTCAATGCGGCCGACGTCATCGTGGTCCGGGCGCCTCACAAGACCGGGACTTTGGCCGTCATCACGCGGGCCCTATGGGATGCCGAGGTGCCCGTCGAGTACATGTACGGCACCTCTGCGCCCGGCGCGCGCGACATCGCCGTGGTCATCCGCACGAGCGAGGCCCAGGTGTGCCTTACGGCGCTCGACCAGGCCGGGCTAGAGGCTATGGGCGCAGCGGATCTGGCGGGCTAACTCCAGCAGCGATGGGGGCGAGCCGTGACACGGGCCGAGATCAGCTCCTTGCTCGACGCCTTGCCCGTGGTGAGCAGTCATTGCCATCACGCCGGCGCGGACCACCATGCCGGGCTGACGCTGAACGGCCTCCTCGGGTCCAGCTACGCGGGGTGGATGGCCCAGCCACCGGCCGAGACCCACGAGGCCCGCGCTGCCTTCGTTGACCGCCTGGCCACGAACACCTACTTCACCTGGCTCTCCCATGCCGTCGATGAGCTGTACGGCCGGGGCCCGATCGAGCCCGGGAGCTGGGACGCCATCGACGCCGCCATCGGCGAGGCCCACACCGATCCCGAGCATCACTACCGCCTGCTCGGCGAGCACTGCCGCTACCGCTTCGCGGTGCAAGACTGCTACTGGGACCGGGGCCACGACCACGGTCGTCCCGATCTGTTCCGGCCCACGTACCGCATCGATAGCTGGGTGAGCTGCTTCGCCCCCGGCGTGATCGACCACGACGGCAATGATCTCTGGGCGGACCTGGGCCTGGAGGCCGGCAGCCTGGTCGACTACCTGGACCTGCTGGACGACCACATCGCCGCCGCCAAGGCCCGGGGCGCCGTCGCCCTGAAGTCGGCGCTGGCGTACGAGCGGCCCGTGTCCTTCGACCGTCCCCTCGCCGCGCCCGCTCAGCGAGCCTTCAAGGCGCGCCCCGATGCGGTGAGCTCCGACGATGTCCTCGCCTTCGGTGATGTGGTGTTCCATCACTGCTGCCGGGCGGCGCAGCGCGAAGGCCTGCCCTTCCAGATCCACCTGGGCCTCGGCCAGATCAGCGGCAGCCGGCCCATGCTTTTCGAGCCCGTCATCCGCGCCTACCCCGGCGTCACCTTCGATCTGTTCCATGCGGGCTACCCATGGACGGGCGAGAGCGCTGGACTGCTCCACAACTACCCGAACGTGGTCGCCGATTTGTGCTGGCTCCCCCTCATCTCGACGACGGCGGCCGTCAGGGCCCTGCATGAGTACCTGGACGTCGCCGGCTCCTCCGAGCGGATCCTCTGGGGCGACGACACCTGGACGGGCGAGGAAGCCTACGGCGCGCTCGTGGCATGGCGCCATGTGGTGGCGACGGTGCTGACCGAGCGCCTGGAGTGGGGCCTCCTCCGCGAGAGTCATCTCGAGCCCTTGGCCGAGAAGCTGATGTGGCGGAACGGGGCGGCCGTGTTCGGCGGGTAGGGGGCAGCCCGGTCGGGCTGGCACAGTTCTCGTGGCTTCTATCTTGTCACGGTTCAGGTGTGCTTCTCAGGACTACGCAGGGAGGGCCAGCCTGATCCGTTGGTGTCGTCGTCCTCCGGGGCCTTGTGCCCCGGGGGCGACGGCATCCCAAAGGGAGTCAAGAGGGGCAACCCTCTTGCGGGGTTCGGGGCAGAGCCCCGAGCAGGAACCAGAGAGAAGCCCCGCGATCTGCGCTACCCCACCAGCTCCCCCGCGCCCATCGCCCTGAGCCGGTCGGCCAGGCGGCGGCCCGCTTCGGTGGGGTCGGATGCAGGCGAGGTCTCCCGTGCCCGGTAGTACGGCTGGCCCGAGGGGCCAGCCACCACGCCCTCCACCGCGATCGTGTATCGCGCCGGCGTGGCGTGGATCCCGATCGGTGTTTGGCACCCGCCCTCGAGGCAGGCCAAGGCGGCACGCTCCGCTAGCGCCCGGTGGGCAGCGGTCTCGTCGCCGAGGAACCTGAGCAAGGACTCGGTCTCATCATCGCCCTGGCGGATCTCGATGGCGAGGAGGCCCTGGCCCACGGCGGGCACGCAGGCCTCGATGGGCAGCCACTCGGTGATCCTACCGGTGAGCCCCAGGCGCATGAGCCCCGCCCCGGCGAGGATGATGGCGTCGGCCTGGCCCTCGTCGAGCTTGCGCAGCCGGGTATCCACATTGCCCCTGATCGGCTCGAAGGTGAGGTCGGGCCGCGTGTGGGCGAGCTGAGCCTGGCGGCGCAGGCTGGAGGTGCCGATGACGGCGCCCTCGGGCAGGTCATTCAGCCCCCGCCCATCGCGCGAGATCAGCACGTCGCGCGGATCGACGGCTCCCCCAACCGCGCCGATGCACAGGCCGTCGGGCATGGCGGTCGGCAGGTCCTTGAGGCTGTGAACGGCCAAGTCGGCCGACCCGTCGAGCAGCGCCTCCTCGATCTCTTTCACGAACAGGCCCTTCCCGCCCACCTTGGAGAGGGCCACGTCCTGAACCTTGTCGCCCTGGGTCCTGATGGTGACCAGCTCGACGCGGGTGTCCGGGTGGTGGCGCTCGATCTCGCGCCCAACCCATTCGGACTGGGCGAGGGCGAGCTTGCTGCCCCGGGTGGCCAGGGTCAGGACTCGGGCCATGTCTAGGTCGTCCCCACGGCGGCGAAGGCCTTGCCGGCGGCCTCGATGATACCCGCCAGGTCCTCATCGGTGTGGGCGGTGGATACGAAGGCCGCTTCGCAGTACGACGGAGCCATGGCCACGCCGTTGTCGAGCATGGCATGGAAGTACCGGCCGTAGGCATCGGCGTCGGCCGAGCCCACCTGGGTGGCATTGGTGTAGGGTCCGGGGCCGAAGAAGGTGGTGAACATGGAGCCCACCCGGTTGGTGGTCACGGTGACCCCCGCGGTCTCCGCGGCGACGGTGAGGGCCGCGGTGAGCTTCTCGGCCTTCGCTTCGAGCCGATCGTACACCCCCGGCTCGGCCAGGGCTTCGAGGACCGCCACGCCGGCGGCCATGGCAACGGGATTGCCCGACAGCGTGCCCGCCTGCACGGCGGAGCCCAGAGGCGATACGCAGCCCATGATGTCCTCCCGGCCGCCGTACGCTCCGACGGGGAAGCCGCCACCGATGATCTTGCCCAGGGTGGTCAGGTCCGGCGTCACACCATAGAGCTCCTGGGCGCCACCGGGGGCCACCCGGAAGCCGGTGATGACCTCATCGAAGATCAGCACGGCGCCGGTATCGTCGGCCCCGCTGCGTAGCCCCTCCAGGAAGCCGGGCGCGGGCGGGACCACGCCCATGTTCCCGGCGATGGGCTCAACGATGATCGCCGCCAGATCGCCGCCATGCTCTTCGGCGAGGGGCGCGACGGACTCCAGGTCGTTGTAGCCCGCCACCAGGGTCTCTTGGGCGTAGGCGCTGGGCACACCAGCGCTGTCCGGGACGCCGTACTGCATACCGGTCGACCCCGTCTTGACCAGCAGCCCGTCGGCGTGGCCGTGCCAGCAGCCGTCGAACTTGATGACCTTCGACCGACCTGTATAGGCCCGGGCGACTCGAATGGCGCTCATGGTCGCCTCGGTGCCCGAGTTGACCATTCGGACCAGATCCATCGAGGGGAAGCGCTCGGTGACCAGCTCGGCCAGCCGCACCTCGGCCTCGGTGGGTGCGCCGAAGCTCGAGCCCCGCTCAGCGGCCGACTTGGCGGCACCGATGACCCGCTCATCGGCATGGCCCAGGATCAGCGGGCCCCATGACATGACCAGGTCGATGTACTCGTTCCCGTCCACGTCCCAGATGCGGGCGCCCCGGGCTCGCTCGATGAACCTGGGCGTGCCGCCCACCGAGCGGAAGGCCCGGACGGGTGAGTTCACGCCCCCGGGCATCACCTTCTGGGCGCGCGAGAATAGGCTCTCGGAGGTGGATGTGTTCATGAACTCACTCCTCGGGGCGTTGATATACGGGCGTGGACTTCTTCAGCTCTCGCACGGTGGTGAGCATCTTGTAGTCGTCGATGCCCGTCAGCTCGGCGAGGCGGATGACCTCGACTCGGGCCGCCTCGGGATCGGGCGCGTGGACCATGCTGTAGACATTGTAGGGAAGCTCGGGATGCATGGGACGCTCGTAGCAGTGGCTGATCGATGACTGCTTGGCCAGGAGCTGCCCGACCTCCTCGATCCTAGCCTCGGGCACCCGCCAGACGACCATGATGTTGCCTTTGACTCCTGCCTGGTGATGGCGGATGCGGAGCCCCATGCGCCGGATGATCCCACGGGCTTCGAGGTCGGCGGTCCGCCGGATGAACTCTCCCTCATCCATGCCAATGCCCTCGGCGAGCACGGCGTAGGGCCGGTCGGTTAGCGGAATGCCGCTCTGCAGCGATTCGACCACGAGCCAGTCTTTCACGTCGAGCTCGGTCATCGGCGGTCCACCCCGAACACGGCCCTGAGCTTGAAGATCCGCTTGTACGGCAGGCGGAGAGCCGGTCCGCAGCCGGTGCGCTCCTCGATGGAGGCGATGACTTGCTCGACGGCGTCATCGCCCGGTGCCACGATGGCGAACCAGACGTTGTACTCGTGCTCCCGGAGGTAGTTGTGGGTGACCTCGATGTGCTCGTTGATGATCTCCGCCGCCTCATCGACCCGCTCCTCGGGCACCTTGAGGCAGGCCAGGCTGGTGGTGTAGCCGAGCTTCCGTGGGGCGAACACGGGCGATAGGTCGCGGATCAGGCCGCGCCGGCGCAGCGAGGACAGAGAGGACAGGACCTCCTGCTCGGTGATGCCCAGCTCCAGGCCCAGTTGGCGGAAGGGCCGTGCCTCGATGGGCAGGCCGTCCTGGATCGCTTCGATGAGCCGCGAGTCCAGGTCATTCACTCGCTAGGGCCTCCTTCTCCGAGGGCCGGTAGAGGCACCAGGGCTCCTCGGCCATGTAGTCACCGTCACTGTAGTAGTAGGCTCGAGCACGGCATCCGCCGCAGATCTCCGCGCAGTCGCAGTTGCCGCATCGGCCGCCCAGCTCGTTGGCCCGCAGCTCCTTGAAGAGGACGCTCTCGCGCCAGATCTCCGGGAAGGGCGTCTCCTTCACGTTCCCCACGGTGATGGGGAGGTAAGGGCAGGGCTGAACGTCCCCATTGGGGATGATGACGCAATACGCCGTCCCCGCCAGGCAGCCCTTGGTATAGCGCATGGGGATGCCCTTCTTCTTGGCGATGCGCATGAACTGGGGCGCACAGGTGGGCTTCAGCTCGATCTCCACATCGCGCTGCTTCTCCAGAATGCGGGCCAGAAGCTGCTCGTACTGCTTGGCCTTGAGGGACTCGGTCTCGATGTCCTTGCCCCGGCCCGTGGGAACGAGGAAGAAGATGTGATGGCCCGCGGCTCCCAGGTCGACGGCCAGATCGGTCATCTCGGTGATGCAGTCCTCATTGCGCTCGGTCACCGTGGTGTGGACCTGGAAGGGCAGGTCGGCCTTGAGGCAGTTCTTCATGCCCGCGATGGACGCCGCCCAGGCGCCCTCCATCTGTCGCCACTCGTCGTGCATCTTGGGGTCGATGTGGTCCAGGCTCACCCCGACCCGGGCCACGCCCGCGTCCTTCAGCTTCCTGGCCACTTCCTCGGTGATGAGCACGCCATTGGTGCCCAGGACCACGCGAAGCCCGATCTCGGTGCCATGCTCGATGAGCTGGTAGATGTCGGGCCTCATGAGCGGCTCGCCGCCGCTGAGGATCAGGATCCGAAACCCCGCCTCGGCGATCCCGCTGATGAGATCGAGCCCTTGCTCCGTGGTCAGCTCGTCGGGATCGACGGCATCACCGGCCTGACGGTAGCAGTGAACACAGAACTGGTTACATAGCCTGGTGGTGTTCCAGGAGATGATCATGAAGGGTCCTCCCTTAGCCAGCGGGCGGCATCGATGGCGTGGTAGGTCAGGATGAAGTCGGCACCGGCGCGCTTGATCGCCACAAGCGTCTCCAGGGCGACACGCCGCTCGTCGATCCAGCCCTTGGCCGCCGCGGCTTTGATCATTGCATACTCCCCGCTGACATTATACGCGGCCACGGGCACGGGGCACTCCGCGGCGACGCCCGAGATGATGTCCATGTAGGCGAGGGCGGGCTTAACCATGACCATGTCGGCGCCCTCGGCGAGATCAAGGGCGACCTCCCGAAGCGCCTCTCGGCGGTTGGCCGGGTCCATCTGGTAGCTCCGGCGGTCGCCGAACTGGGGCGCCGAGTCGGCCGCCTCCCGGAACGGGCCATAGTAGGCCGACGCGTACTTGGCGGCATAGGACAGGATGGCGACGTCGGTATGTCCCGCCCCATCTAGCACCTGGCGTATCGCCCTCACCCGGCCATCCATCATATCCGATGGCGCGACCACATCGGCACCCGCCTCGGCGTGGCTGAGGGCGGCTTTGGCCAGCAGCTCCAGGGTGGCGTCGTTGGCGACATCGCCCTCCTCGATGAGCCCGCAGTGGCCGTGGTCGGTATACTCGCAGAGGCATGCGTCGGTCATGACGCACAGCTCGGGCTGGGACGACTTGATCGCCTCGACGGCACGCTGAACGGCGCCACCGGGGTCCCAGGCCTCGCTCCCCGAGGCGTCCTTGCTCTCGGGGATCCCGAACAGCAGCACGGCGGGCACGCCTAGGTCGGCCGCCCGGGCCGTCTCCTCGGTGATGCGGTCCACCGACCAATGATAGCTCCCGGGCATGCTGGCGATCTTCCGCCGGACGCCCTCGCCCGGCACCGCGAAGAGGGGCAAGACCAAGTCGTCGGTGGTGAGGATCGTCTCGCGCCCGAGTCGCCTCAGGGATTCGGTACGGCGGTTCCGGCGGGGACGCTGAGTCGGGAACATGGACGCGACTATCCCTCCACCTCGCTGGGCACTAGCCCCATGATGCGCCGGGCCAGGAGCTCGGCCTCATCGGGCTGGCCCGCCTCAAGCAGCTCGATCACCTGTGAGTCTATCACTCGGCGCCATGCCGCGGCGCGCTCGGGCTGGGTCGGGATGACATGGAAGACTTCATCACGAAGCCGGCCCATCAGCTCGGCCAGCTCGCCGTGGGCTTCGGTAACATGCTCCTCGAGCATCCGCCTGAGGTGTTTGGCAAGGGCCGGGCTCGCGCCCCCCGTGGAGATGGTGATGGTGACCGGCCCCCGGTCGATGCGGGCGGGGACGATGAAGTCGCATAGCTCGGGCACGTCCACCACGTTGATGGGCACGTCTCGCTCCCGAGCCCACTCCCTGAGCCGCCGGTTCAGGGGCTCGTCGTCGGTGGCGGCGATGACCAGCACGGCACCCTCCAGGTCGGTTTGGGCCGGCTCGCCGAGACGCACCAAGAGGTCTCCGGCCTCAGCCATGTCCGCGAGGGTGGGGGAGATCTCCTTGGAGACGACCAGCACGTCGGCTCCGGCCTCCACGAGCGTAACGGCCTTCCGCTCGGCCACCCGACCCCCGCCGACGATGAGGCACCTGCGCCCCTCGACATCCAGTGATATGGGATAGTACCTGGCCATGCCTTGCCCCTCGCCAGATCGCTTTCCTGAAGCCACCTGCGGTTGAGTGCTCGCCCTCTGCGCGATGCCCCCGAAGACATCCGATCCTCGCAGCCTGCGGGGATCGGCTCTAACTCGTCGCCGCGTTGATCGCCGCCGCTTCTATCTCGGCGTCGGTCAAGTAGCAGGCGGGATCGGCCTCCCACATGTCCCCCGTGGTCGCCTCGGCCCGGATCCGGCAGCCGCCGCAGAAGGAGTTGTAGTTGCAGGAGCCGCAGCGGCCCTTCAGGTGCTTGTCCTTCTCCCGGAGCTTGACCAGGAGCTCGTCATCGGGATCGGTCCAGATCTCGCTGAACTTCCGGTCCCGCACATTGCCCAGGGTCACGTGGCCCCAGAACTGGCAGGGATGCACGTTGCCATAGGGATCCACGTTCGCCATCTTCGTGCCCGCCGAGCAGCCGCCGTGGAAGCTGATGAGGCGGTCGACCTCCTCCAGCCGCTCGGGCTGGTTCTCGGCGATGTGGTGACGGATGTAGATGCCGTCGGCATGATTGTCTACGGTCAGGATCTCGATCTCGGTGCCCTCGCGCTCGGCCTGGAGAGCCTTCTCGATAAGGGTCTCCACGGTGCGGCGCTTGGTCTCGTGATCGGTGTCCTTGTTCTTCATGTCCCCGCCGCGGCCAGCGTAGACCAGATGGTAGAGACAGAACCGGGGCACGCCCCGCTCGGTGATCAGGTCCAGCAGCTCGCCCAGCTCGTGGGCGTTGTCTTGGTGGGCGGTGAAGCGCACGCCGGTCTTCAGGCCCGCGGCATCGGCGTTCTTGATGCCCTCCAGCGCCGCCTCGAAAGCGCCCTCGCGCCCACGGAAACGGTCGTGGGTCTCGGGCAGGCCGTCGATGCTGACGCCCACGTACATGATGCCCGCATCGCGCAGCTTCCCGGCTACGTCGGGGGTGATGAGCGTGCCGTTGGTCGAGAGAACCGGCCGGGTGCCGCACTCCTTGGCATAGGCGATCAGCTCGTAGACCCGGTCGCGAACCAGCGGCTCACCGCCGGAGAAGAGCAGCACGGGGCAGTTCATCTCGGCGATGTCCTCGATGAAGGTCTTGGCCTCCTCGTGGGTCAGCTCGTCCGAGTAGTCTCGGTCCTCGGCGTTGATGTAGCAGTGGCTGCACGTCAGGTTGCAGCGGTTTGTGGTGTTCCAAACGACAAGTGGCCGCAGGTCGGAGCTGAACTGCAGCATATGGGGCGGCAGCTTGCGGCTGTCACGGCCGTGCTTCAGGGCTTCGGACACCGTCGCGGTGCCACACAGTAGGGCGGAGCAACGTACCATTGACTTCCCACTCTCCTAGTCCCGGTACTCATCCACGATGGCCTCCACCAGGCCCTCGATCGTGTAGTCCTCAGGCTGAATGTCCACGCGCAGGCCCGCATCGGTGGCGGTGGATGCGGTGATGGGCCCGATACAGGCGATCTTCGCCCGGCTCAGCGCTTCCTTCGCCCGGTCTTCGCCGAGCATCTCCAGGAAGAACCGAACGGTGGACGAGCTGGCGAAGGTAACGACATCGATCTTCCCTTCGCCCAGCTCCTTAATAATACTCTTTTCGTACGCATTTGCCGGCAATGTCCGATAGACCGGGGTAACGGTCACCTCGGCACCGGCCTCCCGACCCCGGTGGATCAGCACATCCCGGGCCTCGGCCGCGCGAGCGACGAGGAGCCGTTTGCCTTGGATCCCCTCGCCAATGAGCTGGTCCGCCAGAGCCTCGGCAACGTAACGGTCGGGACAGACATCGACGCGAATTCCCAGATTCTCGATGGCCTCGGCCGTCTTGGCGCCGATGGCGGCGATCCTCGGCCCGGCCAGGGCGCGCACATCCAGGCCGCGCTCAAGCAGGCGATCCCGGACAGCCCGGACGCCGTTGCCGCTGGTAAGGACCAGCCAGTCGAACTCGTCGATGCAGTCTACCGCCTGGTCGAAGGGTCCCCAGTCCTCGGGCTCGACGATGCGGATCACGGGCAGCTCGACGGCAACAGCGCCCTTCTCTGACAGGAGACGACTGAGCTCACTGGCCTGTTCCCTGGTGCGGGTGACGAGCACCCGCCTGCCCGACAGCGGCCGATTCTCATGCCAGGCCAGCTCCGAGTGGGACTGTACCACGTCGCCCACTGTGATCACGGCGGGGGGCTTGATGGCGTGCTTCTCGATGTCGTCGGTGCCCCGCTCCAAGGTGCTGATGACCGTGCGCTGACGCGGGTGGGTCGCCCAGGAGACAAAGGCCACAGGGGTCTGGGGATCGCGCCCGCCGGCGATCAGCTCCTCGGCGATGCTGGCGAATCCTCCCACCCCCATGAGGATGACCAGGGTGTCGACGGCTGTGGCCAGATGGCGCCAGTCGACGGACGCTTCGTCCTTGGTCGGGTCCTCGTGGCCGGTGATGACGGCGAAGCTGGAGGCGACGCCCCGCAGGGTGACGGGGATGCCCGCGTAGACGCCGGCGGCAACGGCGGACGTGATGCCCGGGACGATCTCGAAGGGCACCCCGGCCTTGCGCAGCTCCAGGGCCTCCTCGGCGCCCCGGCCGAAGACGATGGGATCGCCACCCTTAAGCCGGCATACCGTGTGCCCCTCCAGCGCCTTCTCGACGAGGCAGGCGTTGATCTCATCCTGCGTCATGGCATGATGGTCGGGGCGCTTACCGCAGTAGATCAACTCAGTGCCTTTGGGCGCGTGGCGCATGATCTCCTCGCCCACCAGGCGGTCATGCAGGATCACATTGGATTGTCGAAGGCACTCCAGGCCCTTGACGGTGATGAGGCCGGGGTCGCCGGGCCCGGCGCCGACCAGGTACGCTTTGCCGATGGGCAAGTTCGGTTCCCCCGAGTCATCGCGCGGGCAGCCGTCTGCCAGACACAGCGCTATCCCGCTTTGGCGGCAGTGTCGTCATCTTCCGTGTCCGAGGCATCCTCGGCATGGGAGTGAGCGACTCCGCCCAAGTCCATATCCAGCTCGCCCTCTATATCGAAGAGGGCCTTGATGATCTCCACATTGTGCGCGCCCTGGGCGGTACAGGCCAGCTCCCGAAGCTGCTCCAGGGGGTGGTGCAGAAGACTATGCACGAGCTTCTTGGTGAGGCGCTCCACCGCTCGCTCCTGCTTGGTTGTCAGGTTGGACGTCTCGTCCAGGAAGCTCTCCATCTCCGTGGCACGGAGCCCTTCAGCCTGATCGAGAATGGCCAGGGTCAGGGGCACGATCTCACGCGACTTCATCCAGATGATGAAGTCCCGCGCCTCCTGCTCGACGATGGCCTGGGCCCTCGGGACCTCGGAGCTGCGCTCCTCCCAGGTCTTCTGGAGGAACCGGTTGAGCCCATCGAGATCGTAGAGGTGCACGCCTTTGATCTCGCCGACCTCCGGGTCCACGTTGCGGGGCACGGCCAGGTCGATGACGAACATGGGATGTCGGGGGCGGCCCCGCAGCACCGTGCGAACCTGGTCGGCGGTGATCATGGGGTGGGGCGCATTGGTCGAGGCGATGATGATATCGGCCTTGCCCAGCTCCCTGGGGAAGTCGTCGAACCGCACGGCTTGCCCGTCGAAGCGCCCGGCGAGGTCCTGGGCGCGATCGTAGTTCCGGTTGCTCACAATCACCGATCGGGCCCCGGCCTCGGCCAGCCGCTCGGCGATCAGCTCGCTGTTCTGGCCCGCCCCCAGGAGGAGTAGCCGGGCGTCGGAGAGGTCGCCGAAGACGCGCTCGGCCAGGTTCACGGCCACGGAAGCGACGGATACGAAGCCCTCACCGAGCTTAGTCTCCGTTCGCACCCGCTTGCCCGCCGCCAGGGCTTTGTTGGCGAGCCGGCCCAGGGTGGTCTTGACGGCTCCGGCCTCCATGCCCAGACCCAAAGCCTGCTTGAGCTGGCTCATGATCTCGTGCTCGCCCACGACCATGCTGTCGATGCCCGAAGCCACGGCGCACAGGTGCCGGACGGCATCGAGATCGTGGTGGGTGTACAGGTGGCTATGCACCTCGTCGAGGCGCACGTGATGGGCCTTGGCGAAGGTCTCCTGGATGGTGCTCGACGACCCGTTGCGCGTGACCACGTACAGCTCCGAGCGGTTGCAGGTACTCAGCAGGAGGGCCTCGGCCACGCCCTCCATGTCCAGGACCTCGGCGAGGCGGCGACCGATCTCCTTGGTGCGGACGGAGGCGCGATCCCGCACGCTGAGATCGGCGGTGTGGTGGTTCATTCCCACTACGCTGACTTCCAAGTTAGGTCAACACCCGTTGTCGGCTTGTCCAGCCTGGACGGCGGCTAACTTCGAACCGACTAATTGTAACACGCGGCGGGCCGTCCGCCCAAGTTCTCGTCGGGCGTCCATCCTCGGTGATGGGCGTCTGCCGTGCACGGGTCGACCCAATACCAGCGTCCCCGAACCAGATTCCCCAAACTCCGCCGGCGTCCTCCTCGGGGCCAGGAGGATGTCGGCGGAGCCCCCGGGCCTAGTCCTCCTCCAAGATGGTCACGAAGGCCGCCCGCACCGGCCGAGGCATGGGGCTATCGGCGCCCCTGACCGATCGCCAGATAATATCATTGAGCAACAGGTCATCATTGACGTCATCCTGCGTGAAATCCATGGCAAGGGACAACTCCGCGCCCCAGGCCGTCTCCGTATTCTGCTCCTCCAGGTTCCACTGGGCGGGGCGTGCGGCGTAGGCTGTCGGGTCCGGTGTTGGTGTGAAGCAGTCGTACATGGGACGTGCAGCGGCATCGAACTGGCTGAGGGGCGGAAGTCCCAGGATCAGCTCCATGGTGCGCACCACGGAGCATGTGGAGTACAAGTCGCTCACCACCTCGCCGCGCTTCACATAGGGACCGGCCACCAGGCATACCGACCGGTGGGCATCCACGTGGTCGGGCCCGTTCTGGGCGTCATCCTCCACCACGAAGACGCACATCTCGGACCAAAAGGAGGTGTTGGACAGCCCCTCCAGGATCATGCCGAGGGCGAGGTCGTTGTCGGCCACGGCGGCGCGCGGGGTGGGCGCGCCCGGAGTCGTTCCGCTGGTATGGTCGTTGCCGATGCGGATGACGATGAACTGGGGTAGGTCGCCCCCCTCCTCGAACTCCGCCAGCTCGTCCAGGAATACCTCCGCCCTCTGGATATCCATGTACTCGTGGTCGACGGTGCGATAGTCGGGATCGAAGTGCCCCTGTACCGCCGGATAGACGGACTCCACCGGGCTTCCGATCGGGCCGGTGTTACGCACGAACTCGCCATAGCTGCGGTAGCTGACCCCGGCGCGCGCGCACGCGTCCCAGAGGTAGCCGTTGCCCGGAATGAACAGCGGGTGATTCCCGTGGGAGAATCCGCCGATCCCGACACTGGCTCCGCCGGGCAGCGTAGCCGAGGCCTTTCGGCCGTAAGCGGGTGGCCAGGTCCGCTCGGTGTAGTCGGTGGCGTACCCGCCCATCGACCACTCGTGCCCATCGGCTGACACCTCGGCCTCTACGTAGAAGTTGTCGAGGAGTACGAACTCCTCCGCGATGGCATGGTGGTTGGGCGTGACCTCGCGCCCGAAGATGCAGAGATCCGGGTCGCCATTCCCCTGGGGCAGGTCGCCGAAGACCTGGTCGTACGTGCGGTTCTCCTTGATGATGTAGACGACGTACTTCATCGGACCTTGATCGGTGTGAGTCGCGGGAAGCGGATTGTCGGGGGCTCGGTCCGCGTGCTTGGAGGTGGCGCCGGCATGTAAGGGCGATAGTTCGTAGGCCCGCAC
>WJIW01000271.1 GCA_014730065.1 Armatimonadia bacterium
GGTGTGTTCCGATGGATGAGGAGCTGATGCTCCGCCTGGCCCTCAAGACTCGGAAGCAAGACCCGACCCAGCGTGTCCTCGTTATTCGAGCAGCAGAGGATGGAGAACATGGTCACGCGCCCCCGCTCGTGGGGAAGAGCTGCGGCGGCAGCTTCGCGATGTGCGGGATCACCTTCGCCTCATCCAGGATCGCCAGCATCTCCGACACGCGCTGCCGCCACGTATGACGCAGCAGCGCCTCCCTGCACCCCGCCTCGGCCATGCTCGCTCGTCGCGGACCATCGGCCAGCAACCCCAGCACGGCATCCACCACGCCGCCGGGGCCGTACGGCTGGAAGTGACGGCCAGGCTCGAAGGCGTCCGCCAAGCCCGCAACCGGGTTCGCGCACACGCACGCGCCGCACGCCATGGCCATCAAGGTCGACCCTCGCCACAGACCCGATGAGTGCCACTCGACGACCACCTCGGCGCGGCGTAGGAAGTGCGCCCGGTCCCGGCCCCACACGCCCTCCACGGCGACCAGATGATGACCCATCCGTTCGCGCAAGGGTCGCAGCTCCTCGTCACTCGGCGCGCCGGTGCACACCGCGTGATACATCCTGGGGAGGGTCAGGTCGAGATGGAAGACCGAGTCGTCGACGCCGTACGGCAGGCACCAGGTGCGGGGGTTCAGGCGCCTCGCCCGGTCCAGGAGCTGGGGCTGGAAGACGAACACCCCATCGGCCTGACGCGCCAGCTCCGAAGGACCCGGTTCACACGGCTCCACCCACGCCAAAATGCGCGGACACTCCAGGCCGTCCCAGTCGGGCACGAACGGACCGGCGCAGCACCACACCTGGTCGGGGTAGAAGCGTGGGCCCTGGCGGCTTCGCTCCGCAAGGGCGTCGCGGATGGGCACATCGAACCCGTAGAAGGCCTCCCGGCCGGGGCCGTACGCGAGCACCTCATGGCCCCCGGCGCGCAGGCCCTGGATCAGGCCATCAGCGACGACGCTTGCTGGGGTGGCATCAGCGATTAGAAGGACGCGCAAGGGCCCGGGCTCCTTCCCAAAATGCCTCCCAGGTGGCGCTCTCGGGGTCACTGCCGCGGAAGTGGTGCTCACGGTTACTCGGCGCGAGGACGCGGTCCACGGCGATCTCGGAGACTCGGATGCGGTGCTCGTGCCGGCGCAAATGGGGGCCCAGGGCTAGGGCGTCCAGGCAATGTCCCAGATGACTGGCCGGCATCGGTGGCAGCGGGAGCCGGGCCCAGACGTCGCGCTTGGTTAGGAGGCAGACGTCGCCGAGGACGTCGATATCGGCCCCGTGCTCGGCCACCGGGATGAGGGTGCGGGTACTGGTGTCGATGAGGTAGCCGGAGGACGCAACCGCGGCTGTGGCTTCATCCTCCAGCAGGTCCAGAGCCGGCGCGGCCCAGTCGGAGCTCGATGGGCGGGCCTCGGGATGGAACCGGCAGACGATGGGCTCGGGGGCCGATGAGAAGAAGTGCCAGTAGCTGGCCATACCCCAGTCGGGTGCAGCCCAGTCGACGAACATGGGCCACCCGGTCAGGGAACCGATGCGCCGAAGCCGGGCGACTTCGGCTCCTCCCACAACGCCCTCGCAGAGGACATGCAGGCTCGCGACATGGGGGTCGGGGCACTCGGCGAACAGGCTGCTTGCCAGGTCGAGTGTGTAGGGCAGGCGGTGCCCGTCTCCACCGAGGGTGGTGACCACGGAGATCATCGCCGGCCTCCGCGCTGTGACTGAGGCCGGAGTTCGCGGTGGACGCGGGGCCCGAGCATAGGGAGGCGCCGGGCGTACATGGACTGAAGCTGACGCCGGTTGAGCGCCTCTGGGCCGGTCAGATGGAACCCGCCGCGCCGGACGCTGGGGGCAGGCGTGTGGGCCACGTCCATCGCGGCCACTCGGACCGTCCATCCATGCTCGCGCACGTGGAAGCCCATGGGCAGGTCGTCGTAGCGGTAGCCATTGTGGGCGGTCAGGAGGGGGGCAGGAGGGACCCCAATCCAGGCGCTCCGCCGAACGAAGTAGCACCACCCGCAGATGGTGTCCACCTCGCGGCCATGCTTCCACTCCTCGATGCTGCGGGTGACCGCTTGGTCGAAGTAGTAGCCAACCCTGGCCACGAGGCCTAGCCGCTGCTCCGAGAACTGATCGACGGCGCACTGCCACCAACCGGGCCCCATGGCGCAGGCGTCGTTGTCGAACTTACAGACCAGCTCCTCCTTCGCCATGGGGATGAGCTGCCAGTGATTGGCACTGCCCCAGTCGTCTTCGAGCCGGGTGACGCGCAGGGGCACGGGCACGTGCCGCTGCAGGGCGCGGATACGGTCCTCCTCGGCAGCGTCCACGTCGTCGCCGAACCCGACGATCAGCTCGGAAACGGCGGGGGTAGGCCACTCGACGAAGAGACTCATCACCAACTGGAGCAGAAAGGGGAACCGCGCCGTGTCGCTTGAGTGATTGGTGATGACGGAGAAGGCCACCCGTCACACCTCCTTGGGCGTAGCCTGGTCGGCGAACAGGTCGGGATGGACCTCGGCCAGGATCCGGGTCCAGCGCTGCCTCCAGCGCTCCCGCGAGAAGGCCCGGACGGTGCGCAACGCGTTGTCTGCCAGCTCGGCCCGAAGCTCGGGGTCGCGCAGGAGACGGACCAACCCCTCGCGCACGGCTGAGGGGTTTGGCTCGACCATCAGGCCGTTGTAGCCGTCGATGACCAGGTCGCTCAGGCCGCCCACGTTGGTGACCAGAACGGCGTTCCCCGATGCCATGGCCTCCAGGCACGAGAGGGACGTGCCCTCGGAGAACAATGTGGGGATGACGGTGATGTCCGCGCCGCGGTAGATGTCGGGCATCTCGGTCATGTCGCGCCATTGCCAACGGATGCGGTCATTGCGGGCTGCGAGGGCTCGCATCTCTGTTTCGGCTTCGGCGTCCCCGCGGCCGACGAACTCGAAGCGCACGTCGTCCCGCTTGGCGGCGAGCTCCCTGGCCAGATCGACCATCAGCCCATAGCCGCGGCCCGGCACCAAGCGGCGCGGGAATAGGACGGTGGTGATGTCGTCCTGCCTGGCCTTGGCGCCCGGCGAGAAGGCGCTCAAGTCGACGCTGTTCGGCAGGTGACGGAGCTTGTACGCCAGGTCGGGCCGCTCGGCGCGAACCCAGTTCATGGTATTGGTATCCACCGATACGATGGTGCCCGGTGCCTCCACGCACCGGTAGATGCGATGCCGCCACTCGGGGGTCCGCCACCACCCGCGCTGGTCGTAGTCCCACCAGATACCGTGGGAGATGGCGATGCTGCCCGGCCGGGCGTGGGGGTAGCACATGTCGAAGCAGAGGTAGATGACGGCGTCATAATCATCGCAGATGTCGTGAAAGAGCACGTTAGCACCGGGGAACACGTCGTGGGACATGCCGGTGACGCCCAGGCCGTAGATCGGAAGGCCACGGTACTCGCGCCTCCACGGCTCGACGGATGGCTGGAAGGCGACAGGGCCGGCACCCAGGTCGCGCAGGAGATCGGCCAGATCGATCAAGTACCTCTCGCCACCGCCCATCCAGGAGGTCTCGTTGCCCACGGGCAGCAGGGGGTCATAGAAGGACGGGGTGAGCAGCGCCACGGATGGCCCCCCGCGGCCCGGCTGAGAGGGGTGCAGCACTCGGGTGAACTCCTCGGCCGCTGTGGGCCTGAGGACTAGCGGGTCCCTCTGAGGGGCCGTGACCTCCCCTAGCAGGTCGGCCCACTGGTCAGCGCAGGCATCCCACGTAAGCTCTTCGGCGAGCTGGCGTCCGGCGGCTGAGTGGCGCGCCCGTAGGTCGGCATCGTGGTAAAGGGCTTCG
The DNA here is from genome assembly GCA_014730065.1 of Armatimonadia bacterium. GTDB lineage: Bacteria > Armatimonadota > Zipacnadia > UBA1398 > UBA1398 > UBA1398. Next base: position 3,846 of record WJIW01000271.1, read on the forward strand.
AGGATCTCCTCGAGGTGGTCCGGGTCGGGGATGGCGTAATCGGCGCTAGCCCCAGGCGGTATGTGGGTTCCCAGGGTCCGGATCAACTCTCCTCGGCCCGTCACCAGCTCCGGTACCGCGGCGCAGTCGGTCGCGACCACGGGCACCCCGGCCGCCATGGCCTCCAGGATGGGCAGACCGAAACCCTCGCCAGCGGTCGGGAGAACGAAGACGTCCATCAGATTGTAGAGCCGGTTGAGCTCCGCGTCGCTGCAGCCTTCGATGGCCGACACGCCGCTGGGCAGTGCCGCGCGATCGGCCACATCCCAGCGCTGAAGCAGCTCGGGAATGTCCCAGCCGACGTCCATGGGCGCCGTGTGCAGGTACAGGAAGGCATCCTCATGTCTGCGAGCCAGTCCGGCAAAGGCCTCGATCAGCGTGGTGAGGCCCTTCCGCGGCTGGTTCCGCGCCACGCATCCGACGACGAATCGGTCGGCCAGAGCAGCTCCGTCGGGTCCGAAGCAGGATGCCCGGCGCAGCTGGCCGGCATTGCCGAGGGGGTGGAACACGTCGGCGCTCACGCCTAAGCGGATGGCCCGGGCCGTCATGCCCGGCACCGTGTGGCTGAGCTGGTCGGCGCCGAACTGGGAGGTGGAGACAAGGGCATCCGCTCGGGCCAGGCCGCCGCTCCACCGCGGGCCTATGGGGCTCGCGTCGACGGGACAATACACGACGACGGCCGCGTCATCCTCTGGGTGAGCGCGTGGGATCTGCGCCGCATGCCAGTGATCTGCCATCACCACCGTGGCACTGGGCCTTAGCACGTCTGCGATGTGCGCGATGCCCGTCAGATCGCCGGGCCCGGACAGGGGGTAGGTAGGTATGGCGAATCCCGGCGATTCGGCGTGCCCGCCGCCCCAGCCGGCACAGTGGACTTCCATACACTCGCGCTCGGCCAGGCCGGACAGGATGGTACGCGTGGCTTTGGCGAAGCCCGTGTTGAGTGTCGGATAGTCACTCACCCATAGAAGTCGTGCATTAGTGATCAATGAGCCGACGCGCCCTTCGCAGCCATATCCGCTGTCCCAGCTCCCGCCCCTGAAAGAGCTACAGGGATCCGATACAGAAGTTCAGCGCGCGGAATGTTCGAAACGCATCTACCAATACCTCCCACATCACCATCTGGGCCGGATGAACTCGGATCAGAAAGATGTCTCCTAGGTGTACATAGGCTCGTAAGTCCCATAGGTACTCGCGTAAAAAATGCTCGGGACAGATGAAGGTAACTTAAAAGATGCTTCGGAAGCGTGCTGCTCGACACTGACTCGGACTGATGGGGCGCCATCGGCGGGGCCCTGATGTGACCGAGAAGCGGGGCTTGGGACGGGTGGGTCGTCCTAAGCCTTGGTCGCCGATAACGAAGGAGTCTCTTGATGGTGGCAAGCGACTTTGCGCATGGGTGGGTGGCTCATCGCACCGCATTACCGCTTGCCGATTCTCGACCGCGCGTGCCTGTCCGATCGCCTCTCCCCAACCCACGTCCGTCCCCGCAC